>JBOFSC010000036.1:0-3074 GCA_051651345.1 Enterobacteriaceae bacterium | reverse complement strand
TTTTTGCGACTCATGGTCAACGAGCTCATCCCAGGCGAGATCAGAAAAGTATGTTGCTATCGTTAGGTCTTAGTATTTACCCTGTAATGAATTAAAGGTACATCAATGTGTTATGAGCTTAAGTACCTACATATGATGTATCAGTACGAGCACCTTTGTATCACTCAACCGGCTGAGGGCGTTATCCTTGTCCAGCTTAATCGTCCTGAGGTTCGTAATACTTTGAATCAAACCCTGCGACACAGCCTGGCTAATGCATTTACTCAACTCTCACTTGACAGCCATGTCAGATGTATTGTGTTAAGCGGAGGCGATAAAGTCTTTGCTGCAGGCGCGGACCTGAATGAATTCCGCAATATCAATACAGTAGATATGTATTTACGCCATACCAATCTGTTATGGAAAGCAATTGCTGACTGCACAAAACCCATTATTGCTGCTGTAAATGGATATGCCCTGGGCGGTGGCTGCGAACTGGCCATGCATGCCGATATTATTATTGCTGGTCGCCATGCACATTTTGCCCAACCTGAAATCAAACTAGGCATTATGCCCGGTGCCGGTGGTACACAGCGTTTAACCCGCGCCATCGGTAAATATCAGGCGATGAAAATGCTGCTCACCGGTGATGTTATTTCTGGCGAGGACGCCTTTGCCATGGGGTTGGTTAGTGAAGTCACAGAGGATGAGCAAGTACAACAACGGGCGCTGGAATTAGCCATCACCATTGCCAGCCGTCCGCCTGTTGCCGCCGAACAGATAAAAGAGGTCTTACTGGCTGGTCAGGATATGTCATTGAGCAGCGCACTGGCCCTGGAACAGAAAGCCTTTTGCTTACTGTTTTCCACGGAAGATCAAAAGGAAGGTCTGGAGGCTTTCTTTGCTAAACGCCAGCCTGAATACCGTGGGAGATAACAGATGATGACTGACACACCACAGATGCATACTATCGGTATCGTTGGCGCGGGTTTTATGGGAACAGGCATTGCCCAGATCTTGGCTCAGGCGGGTATGCGTGTACTACTTTTTGATACCCGTCCCCATGCCGCGACTGAAGCGCGCGATGCTGTCATCGCGATACTGGAGATGCTCACAGGCAAGGGCAAGATTACCCAGGCTCAGGCCAGCGCCGCCGCCGGGCTGATCACTGTCACCGCACAGTTATCTGAACTCAGCCACTGTGACATTGTTATTGAGGCCATTGTAGAAAACCTGAACGCCAAACAGAGCCTGTTTCGTGAACTGGAGTCCGTCGTTGGCAACGACTGTATCCTGGTCAGCAATACCTCCTCTTTTTCGGTTACCGCCATTGCAGCACAGTGCCAGCGGGCCTCACGTGTTGCCGGGCTACATTTTTTCAGTCCGGTGCCGTTAATGAAAGTCGCTGAGGTGGTAGCCACCCCGCTGACCCACGCCAACGTCATCGACATCCTGACGGCGGTTGTGCGCCAGACCGGGCATACCCCCATCAATAGCAATGATACCCCCGGATTTGTGATCAACCATGTCGGCCGTGGCTATATGACCGAAGCGCTCGCTATCCTGGATGAGAAAATCGCGCCCTGTCACACTCTTGATCGCCTGTTAAAACTCAGCGGCGGCTTTCCCATGGGCCCCCTTGAACTGCTCGATCTCACCGGGTTGGATGTTTCTCATCCCGCTACAGAATCCATTTACAATCAGTATTATCAGGACCCATTTTTCCGTCCTTCACACACGACTCAGCAAAGGATGACGGCAAGGCTGTTGGGCCGCAAGTCCGGCCAGGGTTTCTATCACTATATTAACGGCAAAAAACAGGAACCGCCCACCCCAGCCCTGCCCACAACTTTGCCAGCCTCCGTCTGGTGTCCGGCAGAAAGCAGGGCTGCTTTTCCACAGACAGACGCTCTGCTCAGTTCGTTAGGGATGCCTTTGTCTGATAGTGTAAAGCCACAGCCTGATTCACTGTGCCTGTTACCGTTACTGGGCGAAGATCTGACCTCTTGCACTCAGCGCCTGGGGCTTAATCCGCAGCATTGCGTCGCGTTCGATCCCCTGTTTCTGAGCGGAGCCCGCACCCTGATGCTCACCCCGGTTACCTTGCCTGAATACCGTGATTATGCGCTGGCACTACTTTCACTGGATGCCACGCCAGTCTATGCCATTCAGGATAGTCCCGGATTTATCTGCCAACGCGTGATCGCCACCATTGTCAATGTTGCCAGCAATACGGCACAACAACAGGTTGCTGCACCTGAGGTTATTGATAGAGCCGTCACGCTGGGTCTGGGCTATCCCAAAGGGCCGCTGGCGATGGGAGACGCCTTGGGTGCTGCCACCCTGGTTAAGATCCTGGAGGCGCTTTTCGATTTCTATCATGACCCGCGCTATCGCGTCAGTCCCTGGTTAAAACGACGGGCGCAACTTGGCATGTCACTTCTCACTCCCTCCACCTCACTTATGTAAGGCTTATTTATGCTTGATGCCTATATTTACTCCGGTCTTCGTACCCCATTCGGCCGTCGCGCCGGAGCCTTATCTGCAATTCGTCCTGATGATTTAGTGGCAGGGCTGATTAAGCAGTTGGTTGCAGACAGCCCTTTTGATCCCCTGGAGATTGAGGATGTCATCCTGGGTTGCGTCAGCCAGGCTGGCGAGGATAGCCGCAATGTTGCCCGATACGCCCTGTTATTGGCCGGATTGCCGGTGACCATGCCGGGGCAGACAGTGAACCGTCTCTGCTCCAGCAGCCTTGCTGCCGCCCTGACTGCGGCATGGGCCATCAGCAGTGGTGAAGGTTCACTGTTTCTGGCCGGCGGCGTGGAAAGTATGACCCGAGCGCCTTTTGTGGTCGGCAAAAGTGAACATGCCTTTGACCGGACCTTCCAGGTCTTTGATTCCAGCATAGGTTCACGTTTCCCCAATCCCCACATTATTGAACAATTTGGGGATGATACCATGACCCAGACGGCTGATAACGTTGCCGTGGAATTTGCTATTTCACGCGATGCATGCGATGCGTTCGCGCTGCGTTCACAACAAAAATATGCTGCTGCCAAAGCCTCCGGTTTCTTTGATGATGAAATCATGCC
>JBOFSC010000035.1:0-3320 GCA_051651345.1 Enterobacteriaceae bacterium | reverse complement strand
CAGTTCCAGATCATACTCACGCTCAAGACGCTCCTGAATAATCTCCATATGCAGCAAGCCGAGGAAGCCGCAACGGAAACCAAAACCCAATGCGGTGGAGTTCTCCGGCTCATAGAAGAGAGAGGCATCGTTAAGACTGAGCTTCGCCAGGGCGTCACGGAAAGATTCGTAATCATCAGAGCTGATGGGAAACAGACCGGCATAGACCTGGGGTTTGACCTTTTTAAATCCCGGCAGCGCTTTGTCGGCTGGGGTACGGGCTGAGGTCAGGGTATCCCCCACCGGGGCACCATGGATATCTTTGATGGCGCACACCAACCAGCCCACTTCACCACACTCAAGGGCATCAATATCCACCTGTTTCGGAGTGAAAATCCCCAGGCGCTCTACATTGTAGGTTTGCCCGGTGCTCATTACCTTGATCTTTTCCCCTTTGCTCAGGCACCCGTTTTTAATGCGTATCAGTGACACTACGCCCAGATAGTTATCAAACCAGGAGTCGATGATCAAGGCCTGCAGAGGCGCATCCGCATCGCCGACGGGTGGCGGAATATCGCGCACCAGACGCTCCAGAACTTCATGCACCCCGACACCGGTCTTGGCAGAACAACGAATGGCATCGGTGGCATCAATGCCGACGATATCTTCAATTTCCTGCGCCGCCCGGTCAGGATCTGCCGCAGGCAGGTCGATCTTATTAAGCACCGGCACCACTTCCAGATCCATCTCAATGGCGGTATAGCAGTTTGCCAGGGTTTGCGCTTCAACCCCCTGCCCGGCATCCACCACCAGCAAAGCCCCCTCACAGGCCGCCAGAGAGCGGGACACTTCATAAGAGAAGTCCACATGCCCCGGCGTATCGATAAAGTTCAACTGATAGGTTTGTCCATTATCGGCCTGGTAATCCAGAGTGACACTGTGCGCTTTAATGGTAATACCCCGCTCACGTTCCAGATCCATAGAGTCTAATACCTGAGCGGCCATTTCCCGTTCTGTCAGTCCACCGCAAATCTGTATGATGCGGTCGGAAAGCGTGGATTTACCGTGATCAATATGGGCAATAATTGAAAAATTTCTTATGTTGTTCATGTTAGACAACTGGTTCCAAATTCAGGGGTTACGCATTAGTGGTATGAATAAATCAGGGATATAGTATACCAGAAGGGTATCATTGCGAACTACCAGGTGATGATACATCAGGATTTGGCACGCCAGGTGATGCCGCCAGCTATCCTTTTCGCCGTAGTAACCGGCAGTTCGCCGATAACGGTAATTTCCCGATTGGCCGGATGAGCACTAAAAATCGTGCGTCGACCTTCGCGCAGTGGCGCTTGCTCTGGTGCCTTAGGGACGACGTTACCCCTGTTTTTCTGCACATTATCGAGCACATTGACCGAAAAAGAGAATAAGCCATCACTATAGAGGCGCGATTGTACCGGCTGCTCTATTCCCGGCAGGATACGCAACTGATGGCTGATCTCCTTAAATCCTTTCGGCAACCAGGTCAAATTCCAGGCAAACTCCTCCTGCACCTGATCATTGTATACCGGTGCTGCCGTGGGTTTGTTTTGCAACAGGGAAGCGAGTGTATTGCTGACATTCTGGCCGAGGGAAAAAGAGACCACGCGGAACTGCTCCAGGGTCTCCCCATCGGTATCCAGCAGCTCTGCACGCAGTAGCAATTTACTCTGCTCATCCACCCAGATCACGTAGCTGTAGCGGGTACCATCTTTGGCAATAATGCGTATCACATCGCAATCGCGGTCCGCCACACGCATTTGGCCCACACGCATAAAGTCGTAATAGCGGCTCAATTGAGCAAAATCGGCAAACACCACACCCGGCATGGCATCAACGATATGTTTGCCTGTCAGGGTAAAGGGTTCAAGGCCGGTTTCAAAGAAGGTGATTTGATCGCCGCGCTGGGTGATCTCCCGGCGCGGGCCATCGAGTTGCAGCAAGCGAGCCAGCACCAGCTGGCCCTGGACAACATGGGTGTAGCGTAATATCTCCACACCCGTTTTATTGATGGTAATGAAAGAGAGCTGATAATCCTGTGTACGGCTCGCTGTGCCCATGTCCTGCAGTATTTGCTCTGCACTCTCTTGTTCAGAAGCTGTGGCAAAACCTAACCACAGGCTACACAGCAGCAGACAGAGCGCACGACAGCAGTTTTTCATCACTGCAAGTGCGTTCCGGAGCCAATCTGCTCACTGATAGAGGGAGATGGCTTCACTGCAGCGCCGGTATTGCCGGTATCTCCATCAACGGAGAGCTGCTCGGCATGTAAACGGCGCTGCAATTCGTAATCCTGCAACATCGCATTGATGCGCTTACGTTGCTCCTGTACCTGCTGCACACGGCTGGCATTGGTATCTGCGGGCACACCATAACTGACCGGAGAAGCAAAGCCGCCAATAGGCAGGGTATCCATCACAGGGGTCAGATTGCTGTCGGCCGGGGCCGATGAAGCGAGATTGTGCTGCTGAACACCGACAATAACCGCCAGTGCAACGGAGGCAGCAACAGCCAGTTGAGTCACCTGAGTGGCCCAAGGCTGAATCTGCTTCCAGGGGAAACGCAGCCAGCTGGCCGGAGAGGGTTGCGACTCCCCTGTTTTAACCGTCCTGACGGGCAGTGGCTCTTTTTTCAGGGCTTCACACACTTTCGACGCGATATCCAGATGAATAATTTCACCGGTATCTTTGCGCAGAATATCCCGTATCAGATGATAGTTGCTCCAACGCTCTAATAAAGCGCTATCCCCGGATAAATGTTGCGATATATTGAACTCTTTCTCTTCCCCATCCATCCACGAGGATATGATCTCTTTTTGCATGCCTAATACCCTTTATAGTCCTAGCGCTGCAGCAACGGTTGAATCTTATTGTCAATCGTCTCTCGCGCTCGAAATATTCGGGAACGCACGGTTCCCACTGGACAATCCATAATGGCCGCTATCTCTTCGTAGCTTAAGCCATCCAACTCACGCAGTGTGATCGCTGTTTTTAACTCGTCTGGCAGCTCTTCGATGGTCTGAAAAACTACCTGCCTTAATTCGTTAGACAACATTAAATTCTCAGGGTTCGATATTTCTTTCAAAGAAGTACTATTATCATGATTTTCAGCATCTTCCATATCGATATCACTGGATGGCGGACGTCTTCCCTGGGCTGTCAGATAGTTTTTGGCGGTATTAACAGCGATGCGATACAGCCAGGTATAAAAGGCGCTGTCACCACGAAAGGTATCCAGCGCACGGTAGGCTTTAATAAAAGACTCTTGTACCACATCCGGCACATCGCCGGAAGGCACATAAC
>JBOFSC010000034.1:0-4003 GCA_051651345.1 Enterobacteriaceae bacterium | reverse complement strand
CAACAAGCCAGAGACAAAGTTAAACGTGATCGGGTCAGCCTGAAACATAACTTACAGTTTAACAGCCCCTTTGCAGATAAGCTGGAGACACAATTAAGTTATCAGGACAGCAAAACCCTTCAAAAAACGTTCGAAAACAGAGTGGCAGCAACAGGTCCACAACTTCGCCAACGTGATTCCCGCTATCAGGAAAAACTGTGGGCCTTTAACAGCATGTTGTCTAAATCATTCACCACCGGCGTGGCTGAACAGCAACTGAGCTATGGCATCGATTTTAAACAAAATAAGAGCCATGATCTGCGTCTGGAGGGAGCCTGGGCTTCTGCCAATAAACCGTACGATCCAGGCTCCCCCAAAAGCGACTTTCCCAATCCCACCACAACCCAATATGCTGCTTTTATTCAGGATCAGATAGAGATTGGCGACTGGACACTGCTGCCTGGCTTACGCTATGACCACTACAAAATGGCCCCTAAGGTGACACAAAATTATCTCAATACCAATGTGATGAATCCGCATCCGGCTGACTATCGCGACTCAAGCTGGTCGCCTAAGTTAGGGCTCACCTGGCGCGCCTTTGACAATCACACCCTGTACGCACAATATGCCCGAGGCTTCAGAGCACCACAGGCGATAGAAATTTTTGGTGAATTTGAAAATCCCGGCATGTACCGTACCCTGGCGAACCCAAACCTGAAAGCAGAAACCAGTAATAGTTACGAAACGGGCTTACGCAGTCAATTTAATGCGTTCAGTTTTTCCAGCGCCCTGTTCTATAACCAGTATTATGACTTTATTGAGCAGATCAACAGACGCGCCTCAAAGCCCGGATTCCCTCGTGGTGAATTTCAATATACCAATCAGGATAAAGTGATTATCAAAGGTATCGAAGCTAAAGGGGAACTGGATCTGAGTTATCTGGGGCTGGCCGACGGCTGGCAGTTTACTACCGCGCTGGCTTATGCCCGCAGTAACCCGATAGTCAACAGTGTCGATCCTTTTACTGCCGTTCTGGGTCTCGGTTACCGTCAACCCGCAGGTCGTTTTGGTACCCGACTGGACTGGACCCTAACCAGTAAGCAAAACCGTATTAAGGCGACCCCAGGCATTCAACAGATGACCACGCCCGGTTATGGCATCGTGGATCTGTCAGCCTGGTGGCAGGTCGTCGATCAGGTGACGCTTAACGCCGGTATTTATAACCTGACAGACAGAAAATATTGGCGCTACAGTGATGTCAGAGGATTAAATATCGATAATCCGGAACGTTTCACCCAACCGGGGCGTTACGCATCTGTTAACGCAGTGATTGAGTTTTAAATCAATCCACCCGCTTATTAATAGCCTGGCATATGCTTTATAAATAGTTATCTTTATCACAGAACAACCATGCATTTAGCTATTGAATAATCAACATATTGACAACATTTAAGATTTCGTATATTAACAAGAAAGAGAGAGAATAATGATAATAATCCCCTGACCTGAGTAATGATAATCCATTCTGGCACTTATTCAGGCAACATAAGGAAGAGAGTCCATGCAGAATAAGGCGGATTTTAGCAAGATTGCTGAAAGGCAGAAGGGTTTACATAAGCAGCTTACTTCAGGTCAACTGACCATGATTGCCATCGGTGGTGCCATTGGCACCGGTCTGTTTTTGGGCAGTACCTACGCTATCCAGTTAGCCGGGCCTGCAGTCCTGCTCAGCTACCTGATAGGTGGCGTGATCGCCCTGTTATTGATGGGATGTCTGGCAGAAATGACCTGTGAGCATCCCACTCCGGGCTCATTTGGCGACTACGCTGAATTTTATCTGGGCCCGGTATACGGCTTTTTGATCCGTTACTCTTACTGGAGCTGCGTGGCGCTGGCGGTGGGTACGGAAGTGATCGCCATCGGCATCTATATGCAGTTCTGGTTCCCTGACTCCCCTATGTGGCTCTGGGTGGTGCTATTTTCGGCCTTGATCATCATCGTCAATATCCTCAGCGTCAAATCTTTTGGCACGGTTGAATACTGGCTCTCCGTCACCAAAATCACGGCTATCGTGGGCTTTATTATTCTGGCGAGTTCCATTCTGCTCTTTGATCGCAATCCGGATTTTGGTCTGCAGAACTTCACCCGCCATGGTGGATTTATGCCATTTGGCTTTAAAGGCGTGTGGTTTGCAGTGATTGTCTCCATCTTCAGCTACCTGAGTATTGAGATGATCGCTGTGGCTGCCGGAGAAGCCAAAGATCCGGTTCCTGCGGTCAAAAAAGCCTTTAAAGGCACCATCGTCCGGCTGCTGGTATTCTATATGCTGGCGATTTCCCTGATGCTGGCGATTTTGCCGTGGAACTTGGCGGGAGATAAAGAGAGCCCTTTTCTGACCGTGATGAATATCGTCAATATTCCTGGTACCAACGATATATTTAATTTTATTGTGCTGATCGCGGCTCTGTCTGCGATGAATAGCCAGATGTATATCACCACCCGAATGATGTTTTCTCTGTCCCGTGCTCTGCTGGCACCACAAATTTTGGGCAAAGTGAATAAGCGCGGCATTCCCACCTATGCCCTGGCGATCTCTTGTGGCGGAATTTTGCTGTCTATCCTGCTCAGTATTTTTTATCCTGAACACTCCTTCACCGTGATGCTGTCGATCTCTGTCTACGGCGCCTGTTTTACCTGGCTGATGATCTTTATCACCCACCTGTTTTTTCGCAGGCGCAACGCCCATCAACAACTCAAGTTCCGCATGATCGGTTATCCCTGGCTCACTTTATTGGGTGCCGCCCTGATGTTGGGGGTGATGATCTCCACCCTGTTTACCGATCTGTTCAATAAAACGCTGCTGTTTGGTGTCCCCTTCACTCTGCTGCTGGTGTTTATCTACTATTTTATTCACCTCTCCCAGCAGAAAAAGGTGCTGGAGCAGCGAGCCGCCACCCTGATACCAGAGGAAAAGCCCTGAGAGACAGAGCCGCCTTCACGCAAGGCGGCATTACAGCGTTTTATAGACCATACTGAGCGCAGCCAGAAACATAATGGCCCCTGAGCTGCGAAACAGCACTCTTTGCGCACGTACGCCAGCCACAGAAGCGATACAGGTGGAGTACTATTTTTTTAATTAAAGGAGTTTTTTATGATTCGCTTTGCCGTCGTGGGCACCAACAATATCACCGATGCTTTTATTGACGCCGCCCATCAAAGTGGTCAAATGATTTTAAGTGCCGTTTACTCGCGCTCATTGCCGCAGGCACAACAGTATGCTCAGCGCTATGGGGTGAGCACCTGTTTTGACAGCCTGCCTGTAATGGCCGCATACGAGGGTATTGACGCCGTCTATATCGCCAGCCCCAACTCCCTGCACTGCGAACAGACCCTGCTGTTTCTTAGCAGCGGTAAACATGTGCTGTGTGAAAAACCGCTGGCCTCTAATCTGCAGGAAGCAGAAGCGGTGGTTGCCTGCGCCAAAAAACACCAGCGTGTTGTGCTGGAGGCCTATAAAAACTGCTGGATGCCCAACTTCAGCCATGTACAAAACCTGCTACCCCAGTTGGGTAAAATCCATAAAGCTTTCTTCACCTATTGCCAGTATTCATCCCGTTATCAGCGTTACCTGGACGGTGAAAACCCCAACACCTTTAATCCTCTGTTTTCCAACGGTTCTATTATGGATATCGGTTACTATTGTGTTGCCGCTGCCGTTGCTTTATGGGGTGCGCCCAAAAGTATCCAGGCCAATGCGCATCTGCTGCCTTCCGGTGTCGATGCCCACGGAACCGTGATTCTCGACTATGCCGATTTTGATGTCACTTTATCCCATTCCAAAGTGAGCGACTCACAGCTATTAAGTGAGATTCAGGGGGAGCAAGGTTCCCTGACTATCGGTGCCCACCCCATGTTCAGCCGCCTCTGGCACAATGCAAGAGGCCAGGTCGCGCAAGAGGTTTCACTGCCACAGGCTGAGAACAGTATGCTGTATGAAGCCCAGGCTTTTGTCCGGCTAATTGAA
>JBOFSC010000033.1:0-2437 GCA_051651345.1 Enterobacteriaceae bacterium | reverse complement strand
GGTTAGCGGGGACTGGCTGCTAAAGCATTATGAGCCACTACAGCAGCAGGTCAACGGAGTGAAACAGCCACTGCCTGCTGATGTGGTATTTGATTTTTCCCGCCTGGGTGCCCTGGATACGGCGGGGGCAACGTTGCTGCTAAACCTGATGGGGTCACAGCGTTGGCCCCATTTATCGCAATGGGCGGCGCAACTCTCTCCCGAAAGAAGGGCGTTACTACAGACCGTGGCCGACGGGCTGCAGGCAGGAGGAACACCTGTCCCTGCGAAGAAAAGCGCCGCTGTTATCGAGCTGTTGGCACAGATCGGTCAGTCTGTGGAGGAGTTTTGGCAAGACGCAGTGGCGCTGCTCAATTTTATGGGCTTGACGCTGATCGCCCTGGTGACCACCCTATGGCGGCCTTCGCGCTGGCGTGTGACGGCTCTGGTAGCCAATATTGAGCAAATCGGCCTCAATGCCGTGCCTATAGTTGCCCTGCTGACCTTTATGGTGGGAGCGGTGATTGCCTTTCTGGGGGCCACGGTTTTGGCAAATTTTGGTGCCACTATTTATACCGTCAAACTGGTGGTGTTCTCCTTTCTGCGTGAATTTGCGGTTCTGCTTACCGCTATCCTGATTGCAGGCCGTACCGCCAGTGCCTTTACCGCGCAGATAGGGTTGATGAAAGCCAATGAAGAGATAGATGCGCTACGCTCTCTGGGACTGAGTCCGGTGGAACTTATCGTTCTGCCCCGAGTGCTGGCTCTGTTGATCGTTCTGCCCTTACTGACTTTTCTCGGCATGATCTTCGGTATTTTGGGGGGCGTGGTGGTGTGCGCCAACACACTCGATATTTCGCCGACGCTGTTTTTCACCGTGATGCAGGATGGGATTAGTGCTCGCCACTTCTGGATCGGTATTGGTAAAGCGCCCCTGTTCGCCTTTCTGATCGCGGTAATTGGCTGTCTGGAGGGGTTTAAGGTGACAGGCAGCGCCGCTTCGGTGGGGGAACATACCACCAATAGCGTCGTCCACTCACTGTTTGTGGTTATTCTGCTCGATGCAGTGGTCGCGCTCTTTTTGATGGAGATGGGATGGTGAGTTCAGCGGCGACAGAGTATGTGATTCAAATAGAGGATCTGCGCAATCAGTTTGGTAAGCAGGTGGTGCATCAGCATTTGAATCTGGACATCCGGCGCGGAGAAATTCTTGGTGTCGTGGGCGGTTCGGGTTGTGGCAAATCGGTGTTGCTGCGCTCTATTGTGGGCCTGCAGACCCCGGCGGCGGGTGAAATTAAGGTGTTTGGTCAGGATCTGTTGCAGTTACCGCCGCGTCAGCGCGTGCTGCTGGAGCGGCGCTTTGGTATTTTGTTCCAGAAGGGGGCCCTGTTCAGTTCAATGACCGTGCTGGAGAATATCGCCCTGCCATTGATTGAAAATGCCCACTTACCCCGTGCGGATGCGGAGTATCTGGCGCGAGTCAAGATCGCCATGACAGGTCTTGACGAGGCTGCGGGGGATAAATATCCCTCCGAGCTGTCCGGTGGTATGATCAAAAGGGCAGCGCTGGCGCGTGCGTTGGCACTGGAGCCGGATATCCTGTTTCTGGATGAGCCCACGGCGGGACTCGATCCCATCAGTGCTGCGGAGTTTGATAAACTAATCAAGACGATACGTGATGCGCTGGGGCTGACCGTTTTCATGGTGACACACGATATGGACTCCCTGTATGCTATTTGCGACAGGATAGCAGTGTTATCGCAAAAGAAGGTCTTAGTGGTGGATACCCTGGAGAAGGTGAAGAGGACAGCAGATCCCTGGATCCAGGCCTATTTCGGCGGACCGCGCGGGCAGCGTATGAGCCCATCTGAATCAAGAGAGTCATAATATGGAAACCCGTGCTCATTATGTGATAGTCGGTTTATTTACCGTCATTGTAACGGCGGCTGCCCTGTTATTCTCCTTATGGCTCAATAGTCAGGGCAACGATGGCAGTTTCAAAGTTTACAATGTCCTGTTCAACGAAGCGGTCAATGGCCTTTCGGAAGGCAGTGGCGTACAGTACAGCGGTATCAGGGTCGGTGAGGTGACACAACTGCGGCTGGATAATGACGATCCCAGCAAGGTTTGGGCGCGTATTCGTATCCGGGTCAACACCCCAATCCGCGAAAATACCAGAGCGCGTCTGATGATCACCAGTATCACTGGCTCTGCGGCGATCCAGTTAAGCAGTGCCAGTGCCAATAGTCCTGAGTTGACGACAAAAGGGGATGAGATCCCGACCATCAGAGCGGTGCCATCGCCGTTTAACGAGTTACTGAATAACGGCCAGGATTTGGTGGCGGGTGTCGATGAGATACTCAGCCATGCCAAAATGATGCTCTCGACTGAGAATATTGATAATCTCAGTAGTAGTCTGCAAAACCTGCAACAGGCCACGGCGGCGCTGGCAAAGGAG
>JBOFSC010000032.1:0-4366 GCA_051651345.1 Enterobacteriaceae bacterium | reverse complement strand
GCTAGATTAGCGATACCCGCATGTAACAGAAACTGATGCAGCGTTGGCTGGCGCAGACGTGAAGCAATATAGACCGCCGGGATATTGCGGCTGTAGTTAAGGGCATCGGTGGCGGTGACCGGACCCAGAAAGCGGCGATCAAAATTTTCCGGTGCATAAGCGCCAAAAGAGGTGGGCACGTCCTTAAGGACGGTCATGGGGTGTAGCACACCCTGTTCCAGCCCCAGGGCATAAATAAAGGGTTTTAAAGTCGAGCCGGGTGAGCGTTTAGCCAGGGTGCCATTCACCTGTCCGTGAATCTGGCGATCCGCATAATTGGCGGAGCCCACCAGAGCCCGAACGCCCATATCGCGCCGGTCCAGCAGCAGTACAGCGGCATTGCGGATACCCTGCTGCTGGTGACGCTGAATAAAGGCATTGACCTGAGTCTGCACAATACGCTGCAGCGCAGTGTCGAGGGTGGTGGTGACCGCTGCAGGACGGTATGCCTGCAGGCGATATTGACGCTGTAACTGTTCAACAAAGTGTGGAGCGATAAAGGGCATCTGCTCCGGCTGGCGCATGGCCAGAGGCAGGTGGAACAGCGCATCCTGGCTCTTATCGGCACCATAAAGGGCCTTCCAGCGGGCAAAAAGTCGATTACGTGACGCCTGTAACTTTTTACCGACAATTCCGGTTGTCTTATCAATACGATAATAGGGGGATTGTGGTACCACGGCCAGGGTCAGGGCTTCTGCCAGGGTGAGATCGGCGGGGGCTTTATTGAAGTAGATCAGACTGGCGGCACCGATGCTCTCAATATTTCTACCGTAAGGGGCCGTATTGAGCCAGGCCTCCAGGATCTCCTGTTTGGAATAGAACAGCTCCAGCTGCACCGCCCGCAATACCTGCACGATTTTGCCGCCAGGAGTTCGGGTATTCAGTTGCCAGCGCAGGCGTGCCAGTTGCATGGTAAGGGTGGAGCCGCCCTGCAGTCGCTGTCCACGGATATAGCTGCGCCAGAAGCCGCGTACCAGGCTCAGGGGATTAAACCCCGGATGCTGATAGAACCAGCGATCCTCATGCAGCAACAGGGCATCGACCATCAGGGGCGAGATATCCTCGAGGGAGTGCCACTGACGATAGCGCTCATCGCTGGCTAAAGAGAGACGCAGCAAAGTGCCATGTCGATCGTAATAGGCTGTGGAGAGGGAAATCCCCGCCGACAGAGGGGGGTGAGGCCAGAGTCGACACAGCAGTACAACCAGGCTGAGTAACAGCACGCCTGCCAGCACATTTTGCAGCAGGCGGCGGTATGAGACTCTGTAACGGTGCCACACTCCCATGGTTACTCTTCAGCGGCTTTAACAGTCAGGTAGCCTGCGCCCGGTGCCAGTGCCTGAATATCACGATTATAAAGAGACTCGGCATAGGCGGGCGGGATCATAAAGCGGCCACTATTGCCAGATTTAATCTGATAGACAAACTCCTGCACTTCATTGCTGGCACTGCCATAAATAATCACCCGATCTTCGCGGATATCGGTATAGTCAGGGTCCCAGGAGGAACCGGCCACTTTAAGAGGCGATAGCCAGGCACTGCTTTGTGTATTGCTCTCCTCCTCTTCATCCCCTTCCTCCGGCTCGGCTGCCGGGGGCGGCTGTTGTACCACTTCAAAACCACCGGGTAGCAGATCTACGATGGCCAGATTATCCAGCGCCTTATCAGAGTTGGCTCTGATACGCACATGGACATTGATCTTCTGGCCCAGAACCACTTCCTGTACCGGATTGCCTTGCAGATCGCGATAGTCGCGGGAGATCTCCAGCCCTTTTGCCACAATCTGGTCAGGGGGTAGTTGATCAAATCCTGACTGCGTCAGCACATACCAGGCCGGAATCGCTGCATGGTTGCTGAACAGCACCTCTTTGCTGTCTAAGGGAACGGCTCCTTGAGTGAACAGCCCTTCATGCACCGAGATCTCTTGCGCTGAGTTGTCTTGCCCTCGGGTCACTTTAACAGCGAGGGAGTCGCTATCACTCTGTCCTTGCACTTGAGTAGAGTAACGTTCCAGCGCCAGAATGGTCATGGCCGCAGAGTGGGAGGTATAGCGATTCTCCTGTAACGTCAGCACCATATTTTCCAGCACTTGTGGTGGCACCTTAGTCATTAGCTCAGGGAAATGGCTCGCCAGCAGATAGAGGCGGGTGGCCTCCATCACCAGAGGGTCATAGTAATTATGTGACCACCAGGCTTTGTCATACTGCTTGCTCAGCCCCTTCCAGATGGGTTGCAGCAGTCGGTTAGCCTCATCATCCATCTTCAGCATCCGATAAGAGGAAGCCAGATAGAGGGCGGCCAGATCCTCCTGCCACTGCTCCGGGAACCAGGTTTGCAGGCTCTTTTGTACTGAGGCGAGCTGATTGGTGGTCAGTTCCCCTTGTCGGGTCAACAGATAGATAGCAAAGGTGCGCAGGCGCAGGGTATAAAGATCCTGATCATTGCGCATTTGACCGTTGGCCAGCGTCTTTAACGCCTCATTGGCACTTTTTAGCATACTGTCAGAGACAGGGATTCCCCGTTGACGCGCCTCCAGCAGATATTGCACCACATAAGGGGTGATAAAGGGATCCGGATCGGGCATAGAGCGCCACATCCCAAAAGCTCCGGCGCCATTTTGCCGTGACTGCAGGGTGCTCAGAATGGTTTGTAACTGTTGTTGCACCTCCTCTGCACTCAGTTGGGTACGCATTTCGTCATGCTCTTTCTGCAACAGCAAGGGCACCGCGCGGCTGACCAACTGTTCGCTACAGGTATAGGGATAATCCTGCAGATAGTTAGCCAAACCGTTGCTCAGCACCAGGGGTGAGTGGGCCACTCTGGCTTGATTACGGGCAAAAGCAGGATATAGCCGGCGTAAATCCGTCAGGGTCTCACTGTTGCTGCTCATACGTCCCATGCGGGAACTCATGCGATAAGGGGTAACAGGACGTACCGAGGTGCTGATACGACGACTGCTACTCTGACCATCGCGATAGTGGGCGCTAAATTGTAGTGGCGCATCCCCCAACTCATTACGGGCGCGGACACGGAAGCTAAGGTGGCCTTCAGATTTTGCCGCCAGCTCAATGGAGCGTGTGCTTTCGCCGACCATTTCCAGTTGCGGCGGTGGCGTAACGGTCAGGGTAACGCTCTCCTTTTCACCTGCTGCCGTGGGCAGGTTATTAGCAATGGCCACGGAGAGATCAAACTCATCCCCTGGTGCCACCATCGCAGGCACATTGGCGCTTAGAATCAGATCGTCGCGCACCAGAGTCTGGGTCTGGGTATGACCGATACGACCTGGAGTGACCGAAATCGCCATCACGCGAATCTTACCATTAAAGTAATCGGGCACCGGATAAGTAAACTCCTGCTCCTCATCCACATCGGTGAGCCCGGACCACCAGGCCACAGGCAGATCCCGTTTACGTTTAAAGGGATTCAGATGCAGATCCAACCCTTCTCCAGCATCTCCGCCCGCAGCGGAAGCCAGCGACATCAACTTACTAAATTCCGGCAGAATCAGATCTAAAATTTGCATACTGCTGACATTGAGTTCCCGCTTGCGGAAGAAGTGTTGCAGCGGATCACGCAGTTTATAGCGGGCCACCTGCAGAATACCTTCATCCACCGCAAACACCACCACGCGCTGGGAGCCATCGGTATTGACTTTGATAGTGAGATCCTGGCCCGGTTTGATCACTTCCGGCGTCTCCAGGCTAATCGCGGCCTGGCGCCCTTTAGTACTGATGGCAAAAGGCATCACCGCATAACTGAGCGGGCTCATAAAGATCTCATCGGAGTGGCTGTCACGGACCCACTGCACATTGATATAGCCATTCCCCTCCATATTCCGGGGAATCGTAATATGCTGTACGCTGCTGGTGGTGTCACTTTTGAACCAGTGCCAGGCGTAGACTTTATCTCGCTCCACGGTGATCAGGCCGCTGCCGGCATAAGGGGCATTGATGGAGATTTCAGCGGTTTCACCTGGCTCATAGGTGCTTTTATCCAGCTTCACATTCAGTTCAGCGTTACGATCCAGGGAACGGCTGATATTGGCAGCCCCGGCAACGCTGTAACTAATCCGGTTCAGCACCTGGCCCTGGCTATTTTGTATCAGCAGCACAAAATTTCCGGGTTTGTCGGTGACCAGCGGTAGCGTTGTCCCTTCGGCTGGCAGCACCAGCGCACTTTTATCCAGCGGGATCTCTTTCACCCGGGATTGATAGCGATAGACACCCGATGCCTCACGGGTCAGGACAGAAATACTCTTTTGCTCAATCAGCGCCAGGGTAAGAGCAGAGGGGGCCATCTTCTGTAATTTGGGATCGACAGCGATAAT
>JBOFSC010000031.1:0-3374 GCA_051651345.1 Enterobacteriaceae bacterium | reverse complement strand
CGAGCAAGGTGTTATCGCCATCAAACCCTCTGGGGTGGAGTACTCAGAGATGCGGGTTGAGGATATTGTGGTGCTGGATCTCGATGGAAAACGTATTGAGGGGGATAAAAACCCTTCCAGCGACAGCGCCACTCATCTGGCCCTCTATCGCGCCTTTAACTCTATTGGCGGCATCGTACATACCCATTCGCGCCATGCCACTATCTGGGCCCAGGCGGGACAGGATCTGCCCGCCCTTGGCACCACCCATGCCGACTACTTTTATGGCGATATTCCCTGCACCCGCCCTTTAACGCCAGCCGAGATCGCTGCTGATTATGAGACCCAGACCGGCAATGTAATTATCGAAACCCTGCAGACACGAGGGCTCGATTGTGCCGCAATGCCTGCCGTGCTGGTGCAGGGACATGCGCCTTTTTGCTGGGGCACCAGTGCCAGTGATGCAGTTCACAACGCGGTGGTGCTGGAGGAGGTCGCCGCCATGGCGCTGTCCACGAGGCAGCTTAATGACAGCATTCGTTTGCAGCCACAACTGGCCGATAAGCACTATTTTCGCAAACATGGTGCTAATGCGTATTATGGTCAGAAGTGATATAAAAAAATAAACAAGGAAACACCGATGAATAAACCTCTATTACAAATTGCGTTAGATCAGACAGACGGGGAAGCCGCACTTAAACTGGCAGCCAGTGTCAGTGACTATGTGGATATTATCGAAGCCGGTACCATCGTCACCTTCGCCGAAGGGATGCCGGTGATCAGAGCGTTACGTCGCCAGCATCCTGAGCATCTGCTGGTGTGCGATATGAAGATCACCGATGGCGGCGCGATTCTCACCCGCCTGGCGCTGGAGGCCGGAGCTAACTGGGTCACCGTCTCCGCTGCCGCCCATATCGCCACCATCACCGCCTGTAAAAAAGTGGCCGATGAGCTGGGAGGGGAAATTCAAATCGAGCTCTATGGTAACTGGACCATGGACAATGCCCGCCAGTGGGTAGAGCTGGGCATTAAACAGGCCATCTACCACCGCTCACGCGATGCCGAACTGGCTGGCGTCAACTGGACTGAAGAAGATCTCATCCGGATGCGCGAGTTAAGCGAACTCGGTTTGCAACTCTCCATCACTGGCGGTATTGTTCCTGAGGACATTCATCTGTTCAAAGGGTTAAATGCCAAAACCTTTATTGCCGGTCGCGCGCTCACAGGCGAAAAAGGCCAGGCAACGGCACAGGCACTACGTGAGCAGATCAACCGCTTTTGGTAACCGGAGGAATTTATGTATCGGCCATCCCCCTTGCACCGCCTGGGACTGTATGAAAAAGCCCTGCCCGCTTCATTGACATGGCCTGAGAAATTACAGGCCGCTAAGGAACTGGGTTTTGATTTTCTGGAAATTTCCGTCGATGAATCCGATGAGCGTCTGGCCCGTCTTGACTGGTCAGACAAGGAGATCTTCTCCCTGCGCCATCTGTGCGAGGAGGTTGGCCTGCCTCTGCAATCCATGTGCCTCAGCGCACATCGCCGTTTTCCCTTTGGTTCTGCGGATAAGGCGATACGCCAGAAAGCAGCGCAAGTGATGCAGCAGGCCATTACCCTGGCTTATAAACTGGGCGTGCGTACCATTCAATTGGCTGGCTATGATGTCTACTACGAGCCAGCTACTCAGGAGAGCCATCAACGTTTTATTGCGGGGATGCGCGATGCCGCCAATATGGCCGCCCATGCCGGTGTGATGCTGGCCATGGAAATTATGGATACCCCCTATCTCAACTCCCTGAGCAAGTTTGAAATCCTGCGCCGTCAGGTGGATAGCCCCTGGTTTATGGCCTACCCTGACGTCGGCAATATCCATGGCTGGAATCATGACGTATGCACCGAACTGACCTTAAGCCATCCCCATATTGTGCAGATCCATTTAAAAGAGACCCGCCCGGTGAGTGATGACTTCCCCGGTCAGTTCCGTGATCTGGTGCCCGGAGAGGGCAATGTGGATTTTCACGCTATCTTCGCCACCCTGCACCAGTTGGGCAGCACGGTGCCGCTGGTGCTGGAAATGTGGGCCCAGGATGAACAGTGGCGTGACAATATCGTCCAGGCCAAAGCGTTTATCGATACCCTGAACCGCGCAGAGAATCTGGAGTCAAGCGCGGGTAAAGCGGGCCTGTAATTGCGCCCAACTCGGTACTGTGGCCGCCCCCTGATGGGCAACAACCCAGGCGGCCATACGGTTAGCGAGATCCACCGAACGCGCCAGAGACCAACCGCAGGAGAGCCCCGCCAGTACCCCGGCACAATGGGTATCTCCTGCGCCCACACTGTCCACTACCTCTACCGGATAACAGGGCAGGCAGACACTCTCCCCTTGTGGAGTATAGAGCCAGGCCCCTTCCACATCACGGCGACAGATCAGGGTTATCTGCTGCTCCAGCGCATAACGGGCAGCCTGTTGCAAAGTCTCCTGCTCACCGCACAACCAGGCGGCTTCGGCACGGTTTAGCGTCAGGATCACCCTGCGCCCCTTAAGTGCACTCAAGAACTGTGGATCGATCTCACTGATACGTGGACCCGGATCCAGCAACAGAGTACAGCTATCAGGCAGTGCCAGTAACCACTCGCGCAAGGCAGCCCCCCCCTGCTTCTGCTACTTCATAACCATTGGCATAAATCAATGCCCTTGCAGGCAGAGGCAATTGTGCCAACCCTTGCGCGCTCCACTCCGCCTCACAGCCCGTGACGGTAATAAAAGTGCGCTCGCCATCCGGCTCAATCAACGCCAGACACCAGCCATTATCCCGCTGCGGGTGACGCAACAAGATCTCCATCTGCCACTGCTCCATCGCCGTCTCAACCGCCTGCCCCCATGGACCATTGCCCACCGGCAACCCGTTGATCACCGACACCTGCAAGCGCATCAACGCCCGGGCAACATTAAAGGCACAACCGCAGATCTGCCGCTCCCCTTCACGGGCAGCAATATCCTCCCCCCGCTCGGGTAAACGCGGTAACCTCAACAACAGATCTCCCACCGCGCCGCCCAGAACCAGCACCGGTACCTCTGGCTGAAAAACATCAGACATCACGTCCTCCCGTTAACTCCGCGCACTCAATCACGGTGCCTGATAGCAATATACACGTCATCTTTCAAGTTGCGGTTTTAGCTCCTCCCCTTGCCAGGCATAGGTATCTACACATCTTTGTGATGGGGGAGGGGCTCCTAAATTCCCCTTTTTGTGTAGATACCTATGCTTGCCAGGGGAGGGAGCTAACGACATCTTCAGGTTAATTGGGTATATAGGGGTGAGGTGATCACCCCTGCTCACCTATTTAGCCCGACACAACAGATAGATCGTATAACTCAACCAACTAATCAAAAA
>JBOFSC010000030.1:0-4514 GCA_051651345.1 Enterobacteriaceae bacterium | reverse complement strand
TGCCGCTCTTCTTCTGTTAAGGAGACGGCTTTATTGCGCGCGGTGGGGATAATGGCGTGGTGCGCATCCACCTTTTTATCATCCCAACAGCGATTACGCCGATCCATCTGGCAATCTTGTTGTTCCATAAGTTGTGGCTGATGTACGGCGATAGCCTGCAGCACCCGATGGCGATCCGCAAAGTGTTCCTCCGGCAGGTAACGACTGTCGGAGCGCGGATAGGTGATCAGTTTATGAGTCTCATAGAGGCGCTGGCAGAGATCCAGCACCTGTTGCGCACTCATGGCAAATCGTTTGGCCGCTTCGATTTGCAGCGCCGACAGGGACCAGGGCAAGGGGGCAACCTCGCCCTCCTCTTTATCCTCGTAGTGGGTCACCCACGCAGGCTGGCCCTCAATACGTTTAACCACATGCTCTGCCAGTGGCCGATGGGTTAGTCGCCCCTCTTCATCCTGGTAGGGTTCACAGGAATCACTGGGCTGCCACTGGGCAATAAAACGCTCTTCTGCCGGAGTGACAATATGCGCTCTCACTTCATAGTAGTCTTTTGCCACAAAGTGGGCGATCTCCTGATCCCGTCTGACCACCAGCCCCAGCACCGGTGTCTGTACCCGACCCACCGACAACACGCCATCGTAACCGGCATTACGTCCAAGCAGGGTATAAGCCCGCGTCATATTGATACCATAGAGCCAGTCCGCTCTGGCCCTGGCTAAGGCGGAGGAACAAAGGGGAATAAACTCACGATTATCGCGCAACTTATCCAGCGCCTTGCTGACGGCCTGGGGATTGAGGTCATTGATCAGACAGCGGCGCACTCTGCCCCGCCTTTCCGCCGACAGCTCCAGATAGTCCAGCACTTCATCAACCAGCAGTTGCCCTTCTCTGTCCGGGTCACCGGCATGGACAATCTCTTCGGCCTGCGCCAGCAAGCGTTTGATCACGGAGAGTTGCTGGGTGACCGACGCACGCGGTTTTAATTGCCATTTTTGCGGGATAATCGGCAGGTCCTGTAACTGCCAGCGACCATAGCGGCTGTCATAGGCATCGGGCTCCGCCTGTTCCAACAGGTGTCCGATGCACCAGGTGACCACCTCTCCGCTGCCACAGGAGATAAAGCCATCACCCCGCTGATGAGGTTTCGGTAACACATCGGCAATAGCCCGCGCCAGGCTGGGTTTTTCAGCAATAAAAAGTCGCATTAGATACCATGATGAGTCAACAGATACGCCTTCACTTCGGCATAGTTTCCACGCCAAACGATTCTCTGTGCTTTATTATTCAACTGGTAAGTATACATGGGATCGTAATAATTTTTCAGCAGTGGGATTAACCAGCCCCGATGGGCCTCACTGTCGCCGCTCCGGGCCTGGATCTGCAGCGCTTCCTGTTGCAGATTAAGCAGTTCCTGATAACGCTCCAGCCCAAGGCGCTTGCGAATGGCAAACAAGCCATGTTGCAGATAGTCACAATAGCCTTGCCAGCCCAACTCCTCTCCCTGTGCGGTGCGGAAACTGTGCCACATCTGGATGATATACTCCTCAGTCAGACGTTGCAGACGAATCTCAAAAGGATCGTCAATCACCACGACGGGCGCGCGTTGCATCTGCTCATAAAATTCGGGCGGGACATGATTGGAGCCGATAGAACGCCCTTCATCTTCCACAATCCAGCGTTGTAGCCCTCTCTGCTGTTTGTGCAGCAGTGCCACTGCCAGGCGATGTTCAAAATCGATCTGACCACTTTGCGGTGTAAGCAGTCGGCCAAAGGAGGAGCCGCGATGATGGGCTAATCCCTCCAGGTCTATCGCCCCTGAGCCGGGGTTTTCTGCCAGTTCCCTGATCATCAACGTCTTGCCACAACCGGTATTGCCGCCGATCAATACCATAGGCCGGGCCACCATCTGCTGCAGCACTTCCAGCAAATAACGGCGTAGCGCCTTGTAGCCCCCTTTGATCAGGGGATACTCGAGGCCAGCTTCCCTTAACCACTCCTGTACCAGGTGGGAGCGCAGCCCACCGCGGAAACAGTAGAGATACCCCTCTGGATGTGCCTGGCAGTACGCTTGCCATAGGGCCAGACGCTGCTCACGCACGCCATTGCCGAGCAGGCGATAGCCCAGCTGGATTGCCTGCTCCTGTCCCTGCTCTTTGTAACAGATCCCCACCTGATGACGCTCCTCATCATTTAACAGAGGAATGTTTTCAGCCTGGGGTAAAGCACCACGCTCAAACTCGCCTGGCGAGCGCACATCCAGCAGGGGCACCCCCGACAGCACGATATGATGATAATCGTCACTACAATGTGTGGAATGGGGGTGTCGAACTGGCATTAACAGACCTCTATCAATGCGTTGTTCGCTTCTGGCGCGTGTAGTTCACCAATGGCGGCCAGTGACAGATCATGCTGACGGGCAACAGCCATAATCCGCTCTTCCGCTTCCGGTACCACCGCCAACAGAAGTCCACCAGAGGTTTGTGGATCGCATAACAGGGCTTTTTGCATCTCGGTCACTGCGCCCAGCATATGGCCATAACTGGCGAAATTGCGCTCCGTGCCGCCGGGGACGCAACCCTGTTCTATATAAGATGTCACATTGGGCAGAGTCGGAATAGCATCGAAAAAGAGTTTGGCCTGCACATGGGAAGCGCGACAGATTTCACTCAGATGCCCCAGTAAGCCAAAGCCGGTGACATCCGTCATCGCCTTCACCGCAGCCAGAGTGGCAAAATCGGCCCCCACCTTATTAAGACGGCACATCACCTCTGTGGCGACCCCCTGTTCCTCCTGACGCAGCAGACCTTTTTTCTCGGCTGTGGTCAGAATACCGATGCCTAAGGGTTTACTCAGATAGAGTTTACAGCCTGGCGTCGCTTCACAGTTTTTCTTGATGTTCGCCACCGGCACACTGCCGGTCACCGCAAGGCCAAAGATAGGTTCAGGGGAGTCGATAGAGTGACCACCGGCCAGGGCAAATCCCGCCTGATGGCACACTGACCTGCCCCCTTCCACCACCTGGCGGGCCACTTCCGCTGGCAGACTGTTAATCGGCCAGCCCAGAATCGCCACCGCCATAATAGGCTTACCGCCCATGGCATACACATCGCTGATGGCATTGGTAGCCGCAATACGGCCAAAATCATAGGGATCATCGACAATAGGCATAAAAAAATCCGTGGTGCTGATAATGCCTATACCGTGACCAATATCGTATACCGCCGCATCATCCCGGGTTTCATTGCCCACCAGCAAACGCGGATCTAATAGCTTTTGTTGTTCACTGTGCAATATTGTTTCGAGAACCTTCGGTGAAATCTTGCATCCACACCCAGCACCATGACTATATTGAGTCAATCTAACCATTACGGTACCTCTAACCTCTTTCCGTTAAAAGTGTGAAATAAACTGTTGTCGTTCAAGGGGGCGAATGCGCGGCGGTTCCGCCTGTGGCGTCCCCAGGTAAAGTAATCCTACCACCTGCTCCTGCACCTCACACTGCAACCCCTCTCGCACCTGAGGGTTATCCACCAGCGGCCCGGTACGCCAGATACCGCCAAACCCTTGTGCCAGAGCCGCCATCTGCATCGCCTGCACGGCACAACAGGCGGAAGCTACCTGTTCCCAGTGTGGCACTTTCGCCACCTCACGGCAGCGGGCCAGCACCGCAATAATCATCGGTGCACGAAAAGGGGCTTCACTGGCCTTCTGCTGCATCTCTTCGCTGCCACCACTGGCGGCCACCCCGGCGGCCAATAATTGGCTGAAACGCTGCAATCCCTCATCGCTGATAATGATAAAGCGCCATGGATGCAATCCACCGTGATCTGGCGCACGCAGACCGGCATCAATAATGTTATCGAGAAACTTTCCTGTCGGTTTGGGCTCTGCCAGTTTCGGATGAGAACGACGACTGAGAAGTAGTTCCAAAGCTTCCATTATAAACCTCCTTTAAACCCTGATGGATAATCAATATCATACTAGAGTACAATCCAGATATACCCTATCGGCTATACTGGAACGACGCAACGAAAACACGATGGAGACATTATGCGCATTCTGTGGAAAATTATCAGCTCACCATTTTACTGGCTATGGCGTACGCTCAGTTTTATCAAAGAGTGCATTCTTAATCTACTCGTTCTGTTTGTGATCATTACCGTTATTTGGAGCTATATGCAACTGCAGCCCAAAAACACGGAACCCGCTAAAAGTGCCCTGTTGATCGATCTGATGGGCAGCGTGGTCGATAACCCGAACGAACAGAACCGCCTGAGCCGTTTAGGACAACAGATGTTCGGTGAACCGGATCCGCGCAACTATGAAAACTCCCTGTTTCAGTTGGTAGATAGCATTCGCGCCGCCAAAACCGATAACAATATTACAGGCATTATCCTGAAACTGAACAATTTTACCGGCGCTGATCAGCCCGCCCTCAACTATATGGGGAAAGCCCTGCGTGAGTTTCGCGATAGCGGTAAACCTATCTATGCCGTCGGATACAGTTACAGTCAGAG
>JBOFSC010000029.1:0-2229 GCA_051651345.1 Enterobacteriaceae bacterium | reverse complement strand
TTGATCATGATCACAGCACACTTTCCACTCTTTTTTCTAAAAATACGTCATTTTTTCTATCGTTATCAGTTGGTTGATCCTAAAGATCCTACGTATATGGGTGTATTAGCAGCCATTAAATCCTGGCCTGTTTTGCTGTTTTGTCCAAATTTAAGTAAATCGTGCTAATTATTTAGCGATAAAAAGCGTATCTGCCGTTTATCACGATTGTAGCTAAATAATCTTTTGTGCTAATACGAATGAGGTTTCACAAGCTATCGATTTTTTTATTCCAAAAATAAATAAAAATGATTTTTTTAGCATGCTAAGCAAGTCTGTTCCTCTAATCTAAAGGGATTTGTACTAAAAAAGGTTATAATAAATAACCTGAAGCTTTACATTAATAATTTTAATGTATTGTAAGAAACGCCCTGGCGGGGAGGAAAAGGGCGCTGGAGATCGGATACGCTTCTTCTTAGCCTGCTGTGTTAAACTAGCTTAAGCGTTGTTATCTGCACAGGGAGCAAATTCAACCCGTGACCACATCCACTAGCTATCAGGTCCTTGCCCGCAAATGGCGTCCGCAAACGTTTGCCGCCGTGGTGGGGCAACAGCATGTTCTTAAAGCCTTGACCAACAGCCTGACAATGGGCCGCATCCACCATGCTTACCTCTTTTCCGGTACCCGGGGGGTGGGGAAAACCTCCATTGCCCGCCTGCTGGCAAAAGGCCTTAACTGTGAAACCGGGATCACGGCGACCCCCTGTGGCGAGTGTGCCAGTTGTCAGGAGATAGAGCAGGGGCGTTTTGTCGATCTGATCGAAATCGATGCCGCTTCGCGCACTAAAGTAGAGGATACGCGCGAGCTGCTGGACAATGTGCAATATGCCCCGACCCGTGGGCGCTTTAAAATCTATCTTATAGATGAAGTGCATATGCTTTCGCGCCACAGCTTCAATGCCCTGCTGAAAACCCTGGAAGAGCCGCCGGAGCATGTCAAATTCCTGTTAGCCACCACCGATCCACAAAAATTACCGATCACGATTTTGTCCCGCTGTTTGCAGTTCCATCTGAAAGCGTTGGATATAGATCTGATTCGTCAGCAACTGGATAAGGTGCTCAGCGCCGAAGCTATCCCCTCTGAGCCCCGCGCGCTGCAACTGCTGGCGCGGGCGGCGGATGGCAGTATGCGCGATGCCCTGAGTTTGACCGATCAGGCCATTGCCCTGGGGGAGGGGCAGGTTACCACAGAGCTGGTCACCCAGATGCTGGGAGTGATGGAGAGTGATCAGCCTCTGCTGCTGCTGGAGGCACTGGTGAGTGGTGAAGGTGAGGCGGTGATGTCCTGCGTGCAACATATCGCCTCTCTGGGAGTGGAGTGGCAACAGCTGCTGGTGGAATTGATGACCCTGCTGCACCGCATCGCCATGATTCAGCTATTACCGGCAGGCAGCAGCGAAATTGTCGTACAGGAGTTGCAACATGAAGAGCGGTTACGCGAGCTGGCACGTATTATCAGCCCCGCCGATGTGCAGCTCTACTATCAAATTTTGCTGCTGGGACGTAAAGAATTAGAGGGGGCTCCGGATCGGCGTATGGGTGTGGAGATGTGTCTGTTGCGTGTGCTGGCCTTTCATCCGGTGCAGGCACAGCGAGCAGAGATTGCTACGCCCGCCCCGCTAGTGGCTCCAGCGCCTGTGCAGGCTGCCGTGCCGCCAGTAGCACCCGCGACACCGGTTCAGGCGGGGCAGGGGGATATGGCTTCCGTGCCACTCTCTTCTCCGGCGGCATCCTTGCTGCAGGCAAAAAGTCAGATTCAGCGGGTGCGCCAGGAGGTGCAGACAAAAAAGTCTGAACCGGCAGCGGCTTCTGCCAGCCAGCCGGTGAATTCTACCCTGCAACGTGTCGCCTCTATGGCTGAACGTATTGAAGCGACATCTCCGGCCCAGGCTCAAGCTCAGACTCAAACTACGACAGAGACAAAAACGGCGCAGACGCAAAAGGCCTATCGCTGGCAGGCCCGTAATAGCGTACAATCTGCCGAGCGCAAAACCCAGGCTACGCCTCAGGCCGTGCGCAGTGCTCTGGAGTACGAGAAAACGCCAGAGCTGGCGGCACGTCTGATTCAGGAGAGCACTGAGCGGGACCCCTGGGCGGCGCAGGTTGAACAGTTAAAAGTACCCAAGCTGGTTCAACAACTGGCGCTTAACGCCTTCCGGGAGCAGAAAAGTGAGCAGGAAATCTGTTTAC
>JBOFSC010000028.1:0-1202 GCA_051651345.1 Enterobacteriaceae bacterium | reverse complement strand
TTTTTTTGCGACTCATGGTCAACGAGCTCATCCCAGGCGAGATCAGAAAAGTATGTTGCTATCGTTAGGTCTTAGTATTTACCCTGTAATGAATTAAAGGTACATCAATGTGTTATGAGCTTAAGTACCTACATATGTTCCAGCCAAAGCAACGGACAAACTGGACTTCACTGCCAATCTGAGCAGTAAGGACAAGGTACCCACCAAAACGCCTTTTAACAAGGATGATAAAGACAGTTATAACAGCACTTACACCACGAATGTGTATGATTCACAGGGGGGTAAGCACACCATGACTCAATATTTTGTCAAAACGGGCGATAACCAGTGGGAGGCGCATTATTTTATGGATGATAAGCCCATGACTCCTGCTTACAAGGCGCTCAGTTTTGATCAGAATGGCAAATTGACCACACCGGATAAGCCGTTTCCGTTATCTTCTAACGGGATTGGTGGTGGTGTGAATGAACTGAGCATTTCCATGAACTATGGTGCCACAACCCAGTTTGGTAACGATTTTTCCGTCAGTCAGAATAAAGCCACCGGTTATGCTGCAGGCGAGAAAACCGGCCAGCAGGTGGATGAAGACGGTAAAGTCTACGCCACTTACAGTAACGGTGAGCGTATGCTGCAGGGTCAGTTAGTCCTCGCTAACTTTATGAATCCCGATGGTCTGGCAGCACAAAATGGCACCACCTGGGTGCAGACTGCCAATTCTGGTGCGCCCATTATCGGTGCGCCGGGTACAGGTCTGATGGGCAAAATCCAGTCCGGAACCCTGGAGAACTCCACGGTAGATATGACGGCAGAACTGGTCAACCTGATGACATCGCAGCGTAACTATCAGGCCAACACCAAGGTGATCTCCACCAACGATCAGATGACCAGCGCACTGTTCCAGGCGATATAACCATGGATCGTCTTATCTATACAGCGGTGAGCGGAGCATCACGTAATCTGATGCAGCAGCAGGTACATGCCAATAATTTGGCAAATGCCAACACAGAAGGTTTTCGGGCCGATCTGGAGCGGGCCAGCAGTACTCAGGTGGCGGGACAAGGCTATGATGCCCGCTACCTGGTGGGCGATCAGCAGACCAGTGTGGATATGACACCCGGAGCCATTCGTGAGACGGGCAATCCACTGGATGTGGCGATTAAAGGGGAAGGGCTGCTTGCCGTCCGTCAGGGTGGGCGAGAGGT
>JBOFSC010000027.1:0-3738 GCA_051651345.1 Enterobacteriaceae bacterium | reverse complement strand
GGATGTTGTTGGTAGACATCATCAGCGCACGCGCTTCAAGCTGAGCTTCCAGGGTTAACGGTACGTGTACCGCCATCTGGTCACCGTCAAAGTCCGCGTTATAAGCCGCACACACCAGCGGGTGTAACTGGATAGCTTTACCTTCAATCAGTACCGGCTCAAACGCCTGAATACCGAGACGGTGCAGTGTCGGTGCCCGGTTCAGCAGTACCGGATGCTCACGGATCACTTCATCCAGAATATCCCATACTACCGCCTCTTCCCGCTCTACTATCTTTTTGGCCGCTTTGATGGTGGTTGCCAGACCGCGCAACTCCAGCTTGCCATAGATAAAGGGCTTGAACAGCTCCAGCGCCATCTTTTTCGGCAGACCGCACTGATGCAGACGCAGGTAAGGACCTACGGTGATAACCGAACGTCCGGAGTAGTCAACCCGCTTACCCAGCAGGTTCTGACGGAAACGACCCTGTTTACCCTTGATCATATCGGCAAGGGATTTCAGCGGACGCTTGTTAGAACCGGTAATGGCACGACCACGACGACCGTTATCCAGCAAGGCGTCTACCGCCTCCTGCAGCATCCGCTTTTCGTTACGTACGATGATATCCGGCGCAGCCAGATCCAACAGACGCTTGAGACGGTTATTACGGTTGATCACCCGACGATAGAGATCGTTCAGATCGGAGGTGGCAAAACGGCCCCCATCCAGCGGCACCAGCGGACGCAGATCCGGCGGCAGAACCGGCAGAACGGTCAGAATCATCCACTCAGGGCGATTACCGGATTGCATGAACGCTTCCAGCAGCTTGATGCGTTTGGTCAGCTTCTTGCGCTTGGTCTCTGAATTGGTTTCGTTGAGCTCTTCACGCAGCGTTTCACACTCTGCTTCCAGATCCATATTTCTCAGCAGGGCCTGTACCGCTTCGGCACCCATCTTGGCATCGAACTCATCACCAAATTCTTCCAGGGCATCCAGATACTGCTCTTCAGTCAGGATCTGACGGCGCTCCAGATTGGTCATACCCCCTTCAACCACCACATAGGATTCGAAGTAGAGTACGCGCTCGATATCACGCAGCGGCATATCCAGTAACAGACCGATACGGGAAGGTAAGGATTTTAAGAACCAGATATGTGCAGTAGGAGAAGCCAGCTCGATATGGCCCATACGCTCACGGCGCACTTTGGTCTGGGTCACTTCGACACCACACTTCTCACAGATCACGCCGCGATGCTTGAGGCGCTTGTACTTACCACACAGGCACTCATAATCCTTCACCGGCCCGAAAATACGGGCGCAGAACAGACCGTCCCGCTCCGGTTTAAAGGTTCGGTAGTTTATGGTTTCTGGCTTTTTCACTTCACCATATGACCAGGAACGGATCATATCCGGCGAGGCCAGAGCAATTTTGATCGCATCAAACTCTTCAGTTTTAGTTTGTGCTTTCAGAAACTTTAATAAGTCTTTCACAGATTAGCTCCTGTCGGAGTTGAACCTTGCGGGGGATACGCTAATCCCCCCTGTGACCATCTATACCCTTCGTCTTTCAAGTTGCCGCGTTGTTGGCTACGCATATTCAGCCGAATCACATACTGATGTATGCTCATCGCCAGAATCTGCTTGCCGCCTGGCCGCAACTCGAAATACTATGGGTATAAAATAACTGTTGGCTCTCACGGTCAGAGAGCCAACGTATCCGCTATCAGCTCTCTTCCAGCTCGATGTTGATCCCTAATGAACGGATCTCTTTCAACAATACGTTGAAAGACTCCGGCATTCCGGGCTCCATCTTGTGGTTGCCGTCAACGATGTTTTTATACATTTTGGTACGTCCATTCACATCGTCCGACTTCACCGTCAGCATCTCCTGCAGAGTATAGGAAGCACCGTAGGCTTCCAGCGCCCACACTTCCATCTCCCCGAAACGCTGACCACCGAACTGCGCTTTACCCCCGAGCGGCTGCTGGGTAACCAGACTGTACGACCCGGTAGAACGGGCGTGCATCTTGTCATCCACCAAGTGGTTCAGCTTTAGCATATACATGTAACCTACGGTTACCTGACGCTCAAACTTCTCACCGGTACGACCATCATAGAGGGTGATCTGTCCGGAAGTGGGCAGATCAGCGAACTCCAGCAACTCTTTGATTTCACGCTCTTCCGCACCATCAAACACCGGTGTGGCGATAGGCATACCATTTTTCAGGTTCTCCGCCAGGGCAAAAATTTCCTGATCGCTGAACTTGCTCAGGTCCACCTTCTGACGGGTGTCGTGACCCAGATCGTACGCTTTCTGCAAGTAGCCACGCAGTTTGCTCACTTCCTCCTGCTGCTTCAGCATTTCGTTGATCTTGTCACCGATGCCCTTAGCCGCCATGCCGAGGTGAGTCTCCAGAATCTGGCCGATGTTCATCCGCGACGGTACACCGAGTGGGTTGAGCACGATATCTACCGGCCGACCCTGCTCGTCATAAGGCATATCTTCGATCGGATTGATCTTGGAGATAACCCCTTTGTTACCGTGACGTCCCGCCATCTTGTCACCAGGCTGGATCTGCCGCTTCACTGCCAGATAGACTTTGACAATCTTGAGCACACCAGGCGCCAAATCATCTCCCTGAGTGATCTTGCGACGCTTACCGTCCAGCTTCTTCTCAAACTCTTGTTTCAGCTCGTCATACTGCTCGGCCAATTGCTCCAACTGATTCTGCTTGTCTTCATCAGTCAGGCTCAGCTCCAGCCAGCGCTCACGGGGCAGCTTGTCCAGCTTGTCACCTTCAACACCACCGGAGAGCAGAACCGCACGAATACGGGCAAACAGGCCAGCTTCCAGAATTTTCAGCTCTTCTGTTAAATCCTTCTTCGCTTGTCTGAGCTGCATCTCTTCGATTTCCAGAGCCCGCTTGTCTTTCTCGACACCGTCACGGGTAAAGACCTGAACATCGATAATGGTACCAGACACGCCGTTAGGCACCCGCAGGGAAGAGTCCTTAACATCGGAGGCTTTCTCACCAAAGATGGCGCGCAGCAGCTTCTCTTCCGGAGTTAACTGAGTTTCCCCTTTAGGGGTCACTTTACCCACCAGAATATCGCCACCGGTTACTTCGGCACCGATATAGACGATCCCGGACTCATCCAGTTTGGACAGTGCGGCCTCACCCACGTTGGGAATATCCGCTGTGATCTCTTCCGGCCCCAGCTTGGTATCACGGGAGATACAGGAGAGTTCCTGAATATGGATAGTGGTAAACCGATCCTGCTGCACTACGCGCTCGGAGACCAGAATGGAGTCTTCGAAGTTGTAACCATTCCAGGGCATAAAGGCGACGCGCATATTCTGCCCCAGCGCCAGTTCACCCAGATCTGTAGAAGGACCGTCAGCCAGCACATCACCGCGCTCTACAGGTTCACCCAGTGCCACACAGGGGTTCTGGTTGATACAGGTGTTCTGGTTGGAACGGGTGTACTTGGTCAGGTTGTAGATATCGATCCCGGCTTCGCCCGGCTGCATCTCATCTTCGTTAACCTTGATCACGATACGGGAGGCATCCACATACTGGACCAAACCACCACGCAGCGCGACCGAGGTCACCCCGGAATCCACCGCCACCGCGCGCTCCATACCAGTACCCACCAGCGGCTTATCGGCACGCAGGGTCGGCACAGCCTGACGTTGCATGTTGGCACCCATCAGGGCGCGGTTAGCATCATCATGCTCCAGGAACGGGATCAGGGAG
>JBOFSC010000026.1:0-3144 GCA_051651345.1 Enterobacteriaceae bacterium | reverse complement strand
TTGTGTTGGTTGTGTTGGTTGTTTTGGCGAATGATCATTTGATCATGATCACAGCACACTTTCCACTCTTTTTTCTAAAAATACGTCATTTTTTCTATCGTTATCAGTTGGTTGATCCTAAAGATCCTACGTATAAACCTTTGATAGAAACTCGGATGTAATGAAGTAGTCCCCGGCATAGATAGTGGCTCCAGGCTATATCTGTCTTAACCTCTCTATTAAAAGAATAGCAAAATATGAGATAAAACACGATTTTTGTGTTAAAAATTAGTTAATTTACACCATGTTTATTTACGCTATTGCTAAATTTGTAACAATAGTTCACTATTTTGCAAGGAACTGAGTCTATGAGCACACTTATCGATACCATTAACGGCATCATCTGGAGTCCTGTGCTGGTCTACCTGTGTCTGGGAGTGGGCCTTTACTTCTCTTTGCGTAGCCGCTTCTTACAACTGCGTCATCTTAAAGAGATGGTGCGTCTGATGTTTGACAGTAAACCTTCAGAAAGCGGGATCTCCTCGTTTCAGGCCCTGACCATGACCCTGGCTGGCAGGGTGGGCACAGGCAACATTGCCGGTGTCGCCACCGCCATCACTTTCGGTGGGCCGGGCGCCATGTTCTGGATGTGGATGGTAGCCTTCCTGGGCGCCAGTACCGCCTTTGTCGAGTCGACTCTGGGGCAGGTATACAAAGAGAAACTGGATGGTCAGTATCGCGGTGGCCCAGCCTTTTATATTGAAAAAGGTCTGGGAATGAAATGGTTCGGCTGGCTGTTTGCGCTCTCGGCCATTCTCTCCATGGGCGTATTGATGCCGGGAATTCAGGCCAATGCTATTGCTGAGGCGATGCAGGGAGCCTTTAACATCTCGCCACCGGTCACCGCAGCGGTGGTGGCCATGCTGCTGGGATTTATTATTTTTGGCGGCATCCGCCGTATCGCCGCTTTTGCCAGTACCGTGGTCCCCTTTATGGCCCTGGGATATGTGGTGGTCGCCGCCGTTATTGTCGCCATTAATATTGAGAAACTGCCCGGCGTTATCTGGTTGATTTATCGCAGTGCCTTTGGGGTGGATGCCGCTTTTGGCGCGATCATTGGTCAGGCAATTATGTGGGGAGTGAAGCGTGGTATTTACTCCAATGAAGCGGGCCAGGGTACCGGTGCCCACGCCGCCAGCGCCGCCGAAGTGAGCCATCCCACCAAACAGGGGCTGGTGCAGGCGTTTTCGGTCTATATTGATACCCTACTGGTATGCTCTGCCACCGGTTTTATTCTGTTGATCAGCAACCAGTATAATGTGCAAGCCCCAGATGGCGCGGCTATTTTCACCGGCATCGCCGGTATTGCCAGTGGCCCCGGCTATATTCAGGTCGCCATGGAGAATGCCATGCCGGGATTTGGTGCCGCCTTTGTCGCTATTGCCCTGTTTTTCTTCGCCTTCACCACGATTATGGCCTACTACTATATCGCGGAGACCAATATTGCCTATATTAACCGTAAGGTAAAACGGGTCTGGTTTAACTATCTGCTGCGTTTTTCCATTTTGGCCGTCACGGTATATGGCGCAGTCAACAGCTCTGAACTCGCCTGGGCGCTGGGGGATATTGGTCTGGGACTGACTGTGTGGCTTAACGTGATCGCCATTCTGTTTCTGCAAAATGTGGCCTGGAAAACCCTGCATGATTACGAACAGCAGTTTGCTCAAGGCATCGACCCCCTGTTCCATCCGGAAAAACTGGGTATCCAGAACGCTGAGTACTGGGCCGGCCTGCGGGCGGAGGAAAATTTACGCAAAGAGCAGCAGGCTTCCGCCAGCGATGCCGAGGTCTCTTCAGCCTGAAAAACCTTGTGATCTCTTGCACTTGCCTGCATATCAGGTAAGCTGACCTCAGCTGTTTTGCAGGAAGGTGTAACGGATGTCAAAAACCACAATAATCGACGAGGGAACGGTACTGTCCGCCAGTGCCAGTTCCCGCTTTTTTACCGGGGTTGTACAGATGTTACCCCTCTGTCTGGCGGTGCTGCCCTGGGGGATTTTAGCCGGTTCCATGGCGGTGCAGGCGGGACTGACCTTCTGGCAGAGTGTCGCCATGTCCGCCATCATCTATGCAGGCGCGGCCCAACTGGTGACATTGGGTATGCTGATGACCGGCGCCAGCGCCCTCACCATTATCATCTCCGTGTTTTTTATCACCGCGCAGCATTTTCTCTATGCGTTAACCCTGCGTGATTATGTCTCCCTGCTGCACAGTAAATATCGTCTGCCCATCGGTTTTCTGTTAACCGATGAGCTGTTCGCCCTCAGCAGCGCCACAGAGAACAGAAAGAAACTCTCTCCGGCCTGGCTTATCGGTGCCGGACTGGCTTTTTATCTCTCCTGGGTGCTGTTTAGTCTGGTGGGCATCGTGATGGCTTCGGCGATCCCCGATTTACAGCAATATCATCTCGATTTTTCCATTGTCGCCACCTTTATCACTATTGTGGTGCCGATGATCAAGCGTATCAGTGTGCTCTGCGGCGTACTGTTTTCCCTGCTGGCCTCTATCCTGCTCTCTTACCTGCAAGTGGGCGGGGCCATCGTTATCGCCGGGGTGTGCGGGATGTTTTTCTCCGTCCTGGTGGCCAGAGTAAGAGGAGAGCAAGAGTGAGCTGGGAACTATTACTGCTGTTAGCGGCCATTGTGTTTTTCAATCGCTACCTTTTTCTTGAGCCCGCCGTGCCGGTGAAGCTGCCGCGTCTGATCAGTGAAGCGCTGAGATATTCAGCCCCCTGCCTGCTGACAGCCATTTGTGGGCCGATTATTTTGCTTGATCAAGGGGTGTTACGCAGCGTATGGGATAATCCTTATTTATGGGGGGCGCTGTGCAGCATTCTGTTTGCCCTGCTGATTCGCAATATGATGCTCTCCGTGCTGTGCAGTTTGCTGATGTTCTACCTGCTGCGCTTTATATTGTGAGCGGTTCTTATCAATTTGATAGAAATTTCTCTTATTTTGAGAATCCACTTTGCAGGCTTTGCAAGTGGGCCGAACTCGACAAATGAGTAATCATATGTAGGTACTTAAGCTCATAACACATTGATGTACCTTTAATTCATTACAGGGTAAATACTAAGACCTAACGATAGCAACATACTTTTCTGAT
>JBOFSC010000025.1:0-10386 GCA_051651345.1 Enterobacteriaceae bacterium | reverse complement strand
AACGGCACCTCCAGCACCTCGGCAAGCTGCTGAGCGACCTCAATGCTCGCCTCATGAACGCCCTTCTCATAGCGATTAATGCGTGTACTCGCCACAAACTCATCTATCCCGGCAGCAATGCCGAGTTGCTTCTGCGATAGCCCTTTAGCAAGGCGTGCCTGCTTGAGTCGCTGACAAAAAACAGCATGGTATGTTGGTTTATGTTTCATAACTACGATATTCGTAGTTTTTGCTTGCGCCGGATACTACGAATATCGTAGTATTAAGTACAAGCTTTAATTACGCTAAGGAGTAAGCATGATGAACAATGACTGGCATAAGGCAGATATCATCGCAGCATTGCGTAAACAAGGTACCACTTTATCAGCCCTCTCTCGCTCTGTTGGGTTGAACTCCTCAACACTATCAAATGCACTGGTTCGTCCCTGGCCGAAGGGGGAATGGCTGATTGCCGAGTCTCTGGGAATTCATCCTGCCCAAATATGGCCCAGCCGTTACTATGATCCACAGGGGAATTTGATCGATCGTAAAAGCAGGATCAAGAAAAAGTAGTCGCACTCTCTTTTGGAGTAGCAGGCTTGCTCAATCATTCATCTAACGATTTAAGCAAGCCGATTTGCTGTTTGGTGGGTAACTCAGAAAAAAGAAGAATCATTTTTGCCAGCTCATCCTCTACAGCGTAGAAGTAGGCTAATGGAACATTAAGTGCTTCCGCCAGGCGGCAGGCTGTTGTGATGTTGGCTTCGTGTACACCATTTTCATAGCGGTTAATACGTGCACTGGCAACAAACTCATCGATACCCGCTGCAACGCCCAGCGCTTTCTGTGACAGGCCTCGCAGCAGGCGGGCATCCTTGAGGCGCTGACTGAAAACATCTCTGTGGTGTGTACGAGTATTCATAACTACGATATTCGTAGTTTTTGCTTGTTTTAGATACTACGAATAACGTAACCTGAATATTCTTCGTGCAATTTCACGCTTTGCTTTGGTTTCTGCCAGCCAAACTTTTGTATACAGGCAATCACTCCCCCCTCAACCAACCCAACCCCCCATCAGTCTCTGGTTTAAATTTTTCAGTTCTGCCAGGTCACTGATCAGGGTTTCACCGCCACTACATGGGCAAGTTGGAACCGCTGTTTGCCGTTGTCGTGGGGCTGCTTCTTTGGCGTTGGGATGTTTCTCATAATAGTCGAGTGTCGCAGTCAGAATCTCTTTGGCAAGATTGCGCCCTTGTGACCTGGCTTGTTGGACATCAGCAAGGCATAATTCAAGCGTTTTTTCCGACCAGGTCAGCAGCTCACCGCGTAAGTAGGTTAAGGCAGAAGCAGGCTGAAAATCTATTCTACTTTGGCTTGCCAGCATTTGCCCGGCTTCTGTTTGCCACTGGGTGAAGACGGTTATAATCAGATCAACTAATCGCTGCTTTTCTACAGAGATCAAGGGCAGTCGGTGTGCAATTTGTTGATACTCACTGGGATGCGTCTCCGCCATCATATAAGCATATTTTGCCGTCATCAGATTGATATTCGCTGCCTCTGCCTGACGTAGATCATTTAAATAGCTGGACAGCGTTCTCTCTTGCCAGATCGACGCTTGAATGGCGCGCATGGCACAAAAAAGGGTCGGATTATTTTGGCATTGAGCCTTGCCACCACTATTGTTCACCCTGGAAAATTGTTTCCACTCGATCACAATAATCGCTTTAATTAGGGCTAAGGTCTGCTCGCTCATTGTGTTAAGCCGTCCACGGATTTGAATGTTTTAAGGTGTGATCCTGGATATTTTGTAAAATAGCCGGGCCATGATCTAATAAAAAGTCACTCTCTACTGTAGATAACTGTAATCTTTTTAATTCATTGATCACGACGGCACAAAATGTCTCAATCAGCTCAGGACACTGTTCAACAGGCGCGGTGACAAAATCATTAAATAGTTGAAAGGAAAAATGGCCCAGTATAGGTAGCTGTTTCAGCGCACGGTGCATCCACTTATAAAAAGGCCGATAGCGCTTATTGAGTAAAAAAATCAGTGAAATGCCCGCTTCAATAAATTCAGTACCACAGGCATGCAGCGCCACTCTCTCATTACGCTTTAGCAGGCGGGCATAATTATATTGCCCTGATTGAGCTATTTGCATACAGCAGGCGGCCATTTTTTTTAAACGGACATCCTCAGGATAAAAATGTAATAATTGCTCGCGGAACCGGGTAAACTCCCCCAAAGGATCATAAAAAACACGCCCATTGGTGGCGGTTGCCAAATGGTGTTCAGGTAGCCTTTGCCACTGTGCCAGCGTTTGTGGAGGCTGAAGCAAACCAAGATAGCGGGCGTAAAAATCTCCGATGCTAAACACACCCGTTCGCCCCTGCCCCCAGTGACTTTCATGGAGCTCAAAACCTTCAAACGCCCTGGGCAGCATAGCGAAAACTTTTTGTACACGCTCACCCAATCGGGCGTAGTCTGCATCCGTTAGCCAGATCATCACTTGCGGGCCAAAATCATGGTCCTGAGAAATGACATCATCAAAGCCCCAACACTCTGAACCCTCACCGACCAGCCCAAACGCCATCCGCTTGATATCATCAGGAAACACCCGTTGCAGAACAGGAAAACAGATTGACTCAAAATAACGTTGGCTCAACCCTAAGCCGAGGCCCTGCGTTTGCTGTTGCTCTGACACTGCTTTTTCAATGATATTTAAATTAATGCGGGTGGCTTTATAGATTTCACTATTCTCACCAAATAGCGCGTGGTTCAAAGCCACAGCCTCTTCGAACAGCGTTTTTGCCTCTGCTAAATTGCCCTGTTGATACATCAGGCTTGCGTAGTTATTGAGCGCATTGGCATATAATTGATGCTGGTTACCGACATGCTGCTGATAGAGGCCCAGTACTGCGGCCATTGTCTCCAGGGCTTTGGCTTTTTCGCCGGTTTTATCATAGATACTGGCAAGATTACTTAACGTTGTAGTGTAGGCTAGTGGGTGTTCACTTCTCTGTGGTTCGAGTAGTGTCAGGCATTGTTCATGAAGCTTTCGCGCTTCATCGTAGCGTTGCAGATCTTGATAGACCAGCCCAAGATTATTGCGGGCGCTTAAGGTCAGAAAATGTTGATAGCCAAGCGTCTCTTCGTAGAGGCGGATCACCTGCAAGAAGAGCTGTTCCGCTTTTGTATACGCTTTAGTTAATCGATACAGCCCGGCAAGATTGTTCAGTGCCGTGGCGTAGTTAGGATCTTTGGCACCAATGGTGTTGCCCAGAATGGTCAATGCAGCATTAAAAGAGTGTTCTGCCTCAGGATACTGCCCAAGATGGCGATAAATGCCGCCAAGATCATTGAGAACCACGGCATATTCAACGCTGGAAGGGCCATGATGAGATTTCGTTGCCTCAAGCAGCTGTTTTGTCAGGGCTAAGACTTCGACATGGTTTTTATGAGAGGCGCTAATTCTTTCCCGGAGGTTTTTTATCTCGTGACTCATTCTATCCCCAACCCTGATAACACCATTATCCTTATCACCAATCCGGGTTATAGTAGCGCCAGCGCTGTGATATGTATAGTCTGAGCGTCACAGATATCACCCCAATTTGTACCCCAGAACAAATTATGCAGTAAAAGCCGAAGCCTCTTTAGTCCCTAAGCAAAAGCAGCCATGTCGGGAAGGCGTATGGGAACTGCGTATTGATCAGAGGCCTGGCTACAGAGTTTATTACAGTCTGGTAAATGATGAGGTGGTGTTATTGTTAGTTGGTGGCGATAAACGCAATCAACCTGCTGATATTAATCAGGCTATTGAATGCCTGCAAGATTACTTGAAGAGGTAACAAACTATGGCTAAAGCCTGTTTACATGATGATGCAATGGTGCAATATCTTCGCGAAGATCCTGAGTTCGCACAACACTATCTGCATCAGGCTTTTATCGATATGGATGAAGAAGGTGGACAAGAAGCGTTCCTGAGCGCCCTGCGCCATGTAGTGGAAGCACGCGGAGGAATGGCTCAGATTGCCAGCAAAGCAGGTATTTCGCGGGAAACGCTATATCGCACCCTCTCACCAAAAGGAAACCCGACACTAAAGACTCTGCGCAGTGTGATTGCAGCGATAGGGTTTCAGTTCTCGCATATTGCTACGGCGGCATAGCCCTGAGTTTTGCTTTTTACGGAAAACTGTTGGCGGAAGATCACAGGAGTCGAACCTGCCCGGGATCGCTGGCGACCCCAACTGGGTTTGAAGCCCAGCCGCCCCACCGGGAACGTTGATCTTCCTCTTCCCTGGTTGAAAATGCATCATTAGCTAATCGTCTGCTTATACTACCTTTTTTAAAAAAATTATGCGACAGCAAATGTGTAGATTGAGATCCCATAACAAAAATAAAAGAGGAATTTCTGCTATGATGCTAGCAGGAAAGTTTCTGTGGGCTACTTTACGGTAACGGGAGTCGTTATGTCTAACAAGAAGGTTGCTGTCCTGCTGGCGGAAGGATTTGAAGAAGCCAAAACGGCGATTGTGGTGGGAATTATGCATCGGCTGGATATCGATGTGGAGATGTTAACTTGTCAGGATCGGATTGAAATTAAAGGAAGAAATAATATTCGCATGTTTGGTGATGCCCTGCTGGAACGCCGTCAGCATCTTCTGTACGATGCGCTGATTATCCCCGGCGGCGCTGATGCCACCGCCCGGATTGCCTCTCACCGTGAAGCTATCGAATTTATCAAGCATCATCATCAGGCAGGTAAGCTGATTTGTACCATCGGTAGCGCCGCTGCAGAAGTGCTGGCTGCCAATCGCTTGTTACAAGAGCATCACTATACCTCCGCCGGTGATGCCCATCTTAATTATGATGACGGTGTCTATGTCGATAAATCCCTGGTTGAAGATGGGCAGTTCATCACCAGCAAAGGATTAGGAACCACCCTGGATTTTGCCTTAACCATTGCAGCACGTCTCACCGGAGATCAGCAGGCGGTTATCGAACAGGCTGAGCAGCTGTTTTACGACTACGCTCAGGGAATGTGATGTCGCTGGCGAGTTCTTCCAGCTCCACTTCAAGATAACATGAGCAGTTCGTCCCCAGGCTATCAATGACATTGGTAGCCAATTCCCTCTGCATTGAGCCACCGCTCTTATCGGTTTGTTTAAATTTAAATAGTCGCTCGAACATCTCTGATCTCCGTTGTGCTACAGGCACCTTGCGGTTTTAGAAAAGGGAATGACAAGTCAACTAAAGCGCATTGATAATATTATTAAAGTTCAAAAACAAGACCAAATAAAAACTGAAAAAATCCGCGTATTTATTGCACGGCATTGTGTAAATTGCAATCTATTTCTTACCCTTTACACCACAATTGTTAACGCTGTAAATCCAGCAGACAAACAAAAATAGCATATACTTAATCAACACCCATTCACTTGAATGATAAGATTTTTTTATATTTCTTATCGCTAAATCCATCAACAAGGGGAGTTGTAATGAGGCGATTCCAGCACCTCTGTCTGTTGCTTCTTTTAATCAGTGTGGGGTCTGACACTACAGCACAACCCCTGCTGTATCCTGTCACACCCGCTGATCAGGAGAAGAACGTTCTTGTCCCCGTTATTGAGTATGAGAGCCCTCAGATAAAAGAGTTGCTGGGCCAGGGGGCGGTTGATCAGGTGTTTTTTACCGCACTATTAAGTAATCCCACCCCGAAGCCCATCCCCATCTACTATAAAATTCAAATGGATGATGTGGCCGCCCGGGAGATCATCGCCAGCTATCGAGACGGTTTTCTGCCCTCTGCCACGGAGTATCCGTTGTTATCAGACAGCGATCCTCTCCCGCCTGAATGCGCTGGCACGCCCTGTATTTTATTGCCTGCCCATAGCGTATGGTTGCCGCGCTTTACCATCTACGCCCCAGGTATAGAAAAGTACAAATCCTTTAATCTGACCCTTGCGACAGGAAGTGATTTTGCCCCAGGACAGAGTCAATCCCTGACCTTAAATGCCATTCCTGCCCGACTGAATATCAGCGGCATCGAGGATGCGGTCAGCATGGCGGGCGATAATATCGAGTTTGCCATTACGCTGAATCGCCGTCCTGGCAATAACGACACGCTGGCACTGCGTCTGCAACCAGAGGACTCAAATTCGCTGATGGATACACTGGATCTGCAGCAGGCTTTCCTCTACTCCGCCGCAGGTTCTGCAGAGAAGATTGATCTCAGTGAGCCCCAGGGGAGTTCCGTCTCACTGCAGGGGATGCTAAATAAGCAGTTGTGGTTAGTGATCCCCGCCAGAAGCCCTGATTTGCCCCTGAGCATCGAGCAAAAATTCACGCTATTGGCCACTATCGCTAATCAGGCGTCCCCATTAAAAACAGCCCAGGCACAAGGGGTGATCGAACCCTTCGGGCAGTTTCTGGCCCTGCAGGCTGTGGCGGGTAATGAGGAGAGTAGCGGCGATCACTACCAACTGGCCTGGCAGTATAATAAGCTGCCACTGTCTCATTTATCTTTCAGCGTCAGGGAGAAGATCCAGGCCAGAAATGCGGCTAACCCCGAAGGATTGTTTCTCTATCTCACCATGACCGCCCCCGATGCCAGCCATAGTGAATACTATCCGTTAACCCCTGCCAGTGACGGCAAACTGAATGCCAGACAGAGTCACTCGCTCCTCACCACATGGCAACAATGGCAACAGAACGTGCTAACAGAGCATAAAGGACAAGTGATCCCTTTCTACTTTGGTGAGTGGTGGAGTATAGAAAATAGCGTCGGCAGAGAGGGGCTGGTGAAAGTCGTGACCAGAGCGCTTCCTCTACCTGGCGGATTGGTTGATAACAGCACTATCGATGAGCAGAAACCTGAGGCTATACAAAATAGCCGCTCTCTGCTGATCCTGTCACCGCGCTGGGATTAATCAGCCGACATTTTTTGAGGAAATCCGCTAACTTTCAATATCCCGTTTCCCTTCTATAGTTGAAAGTATCATACGCTAACTTAATGAAGGGCCATTATGGGCATCTTTACCGCGCTCGGTTTACTGCTGGTTTTGCTACTGCTGGTCTATCTGATCTATGCCCTGTTCAATGCGGAGGATTTCTGATGGCATGGTCTGCCCTGTTACTGATCCTGATTTTTCTACTGCTGTTGTTACTGTTCGCAAGGTCTCTCGCAATTCCATTATGTCGTCTGATAGACAATCAACCTCTGCGCGGCACCCTCTGGCTGGAGAAAACCTTAGTCGGCTGCGTTGCCGGTAATCATGAGGAGATGTCCTGGAAGCAGTACAGTATGGCACTGGCCATCTTTAATCTGCTCGGCATGCTCCTGCTATGGCTGATGTTGATGTTTCAGGCTGCCTTACCGCTCAATCCACAACAGTTTCCGGGGCTCTCCTGGGATCTGGCACTGAATACCGCCATCAGTTTTGTCACCAATACCAACTGGCAGGCCTACAGCGGTGAAACCACATTAAGCTACTTTAGCCAGATGGGTGGGCTGACAGTACAGAATTTTCTCTCTGCCGCCACCGGTATTGCCGTGGCTTTTGTTCTGATTCGTGTCTTTGCCCGGCACTCACTCAATTCGGTGGGAAATTTCTGGTGGGATCTGTTGCGTATCACCCTCTATATCCTGCTGCCTATCTCGTTGGTGATGGCGCTGTTTTTTGTTTCCGAGGGGGTGATTCAGAATTTTTTGCCCTATCTGCATCTGACCACACTGGAAGGAGCGGAGCAGGTGGTGCCTATGGGTCCGGTCGCCTCCCAGGAAGCGATTAAAGTGCTCGGCACCAACGGCGGTGGATTTTTCAATGCCAACTCGGCGCATCCTTTTGAAAATCCCAGTATGTGGAGCAATCTGCTGCAAATGGTTGCTATCTGCCTGATTCCAGCCGCTCTCTGTTTTGCCTTTGGCTCCAGCGTGAAAGATCCGCGTCAGGGGCACACGCTGCTCTGGTCGATGGCCATTATTCTTGTCGTCTCTGTGTTGCTGGTGATGCATGCCGAAACCGCCGGTAACGCTTTTTTACTGCAGCAGGGGGCCGATAGCAGCGGCAATATGGAAGGTAAAGAGGTGCGTTTTGGCATCCTCTCCAGCTCTCTCTACGCCGTGGTCACGACGGCCACCTCCTGTGGTGCGGTCAATACCCTGCATGACTCTCTGACACCCATCGGCGGCATGATCCCCATGTGGCTGATTCAACTGGGTGAGGTCATTTTCGGCGGCGTGGGATCGGGTCTGTACAGCATTTTGCTGTTTGTTCTGCTGAGCGTTTTTATTGCAGGCCTGATGATTGGTCGCACACCTGAATATCTGGGGAAAAAAATTGAAGCCCGGGAGATGAAAATGGTGGCAATTGCTATCTTAGTCCCCCCTGCCCTCACCCTGATAGGCACGGCGCTGGCCGTCAGCACCGAAGCCGGACGCGCGGGTATTCTCAATCCCGGGCCCCATGGGTTTTCGGAAGTGCTCTATGCCTATACCTCAGCCTCGAATAATAATGGCAGTGCCTTTGCCGGTCTCAGTGCCAATACCCCTTTCTATAATCTGACCCTAGCCATCGCGATGCTGCTGGGCCGTTTTGGGGTACTTTTGCCAGTTATGGCTATTGCCGGCAGTATTGCCCTGAAACAAAAAGTGCCCCCTGGCAGCGGAACTCTGCCCACCCATGGCCCGCTGTTTATCGGTATTTTAACCGGCTCTGTCTTGCTGATAGGCGCTCTGACCTTTATTCCTGCTCTGGCCCTGGGCCCTATTGTTGAACAGTTGACCCTGCTATGGGCTAATGTGAAGGGAGGTTAATGGTATGCCACAACAGAAACTGGCCCTGTATGACAAAGCGATCCTCAAAACGGCTCTCCTGCAGGCGCTGCGTAAACTCCATCCCCGCTCACAATGGCATAATCCGGTCATGTTTGTCGTCTGGATCGGCAGCGTCATCACCACCCTTAACTGGCTGGCGATTCTGTTTGACGGCGTGAATGGCAATGCTCTGTTTACCGGCGCTATTGCCCTCTGGCTGTGGTTTACTGTGCTGTTCGCCAACCTGGCAGAAGCCATCGCGGAAGGGCGTAGTAAGGCCCAGGCTGAGAGTCTGCGCAGTACCCGCAAAACCATCTGGGCTAAAAAATTATCTGAAGTGCGTTACGATGCCCCCAGTCAGTCCGTCGCCGCAGAGAGTTTGCGTAAAGAAGATCTGGTGCTGGTAGTCAGTGGCGATACGATTCCCTGTGATGGTGAAGTGGTGTTGGGTGGAGCTTCGGTGGATGAGAGTGCTATCACGGGAGAATCCGCACCGGTGATCCGCGAGGCGGGCGGGGATTTCTCCTCCGTGACCGGCGGTACTAAAGTATTATCTGACTGGCTGATCATCCGTTGTACCACTAACCCCGGTGAAACCTTCCTCGATCGGATGATCGCCATGGTGGAAGGTGCCCGGCGCAGAAAGACGCCCAATGAGATAGCCCTGTCGATTCTGCTGCTCGCCCTGACGATTATTTTCCTGCTGGCGACGACGACACTCTATCCCTACTCCCTGTACAGCGCAGCCGGACAGGATGGCAGTGAGCCTATATCCATCACTATTTTGATCGCTTTGCTGGTGTGTTTGATCCCCACCACCATTGGCGGGCTGCTATCCGCCATCGGTGTCGCCGGGATGAGCCGGATGCTGGGAGCCAATGTGATCGCCACCAGCGGACGCGCCGTCGAGGCCGCCGGAGATGTGGATGTGTTACTGCTGGATAAAACCGGTACCATCACCTTAGGCAACCGTCAGGCCAGCCAATTTTTACCCGCACCTGGCATTGACGAACGGCGTCTCGCCGATGCCGCGCAACTCGCCTCTCTGGCGGATGAAACCCCGGAAGGGCGCAGTATCGTGGTGTTAGCCAAGCAGAAATTTAATCTGCGCCAACGGGATCTGCATGAACTCAACGCCACCTTTGTTCCCTTCTCCGCACAAACCCGCATGAGTGGGGTCAATATTCAGGGCAGGATGATTCGCAAAGGAGCGGCGGAAACCATTCGTCGTTATGTGGAGAGTCATCAGGGCCACTTCTCCGATGACGTTAACAAGATGGTGGACACTGTCTCCCGCTCCGGAGGAACACCGCTGGTGGTGGTGGAAGACACCACGGTGCTGGGGGTGATTGCGCTCCAGGATATCGTCAAAGGGGGAATTAAAGAGCGATTCAGTGAGCTGCGGCGTATCGGCATTAAAACCGTGATGATCACCGGGGATAATCCCCTGACAGCTGCAGCCATCGCCGCAGAGGCTGGCGTGGATGATTTTCTGGCCGAAGCCAAACCCGAAGCCAAACTGGCGTTGATCCGTAAGTATCAGTCGGAGGGGCGCATGGTGGCAATGACCGGCGATGGCACCAATGATGCACCG
>JBOFSC010000024.1:0-3322 GCA_051651345.1 Enterobacteriaceae bacterium | reverse complement strand
ACCTGTAACTTTCCCTGTATGGGGTGCTGATGCTGTTATAGCTTCGCTGTCTATACCGTATGCCCTTGGCAGGTAGCTCTCAGCCGCATCAGTCAGTTGCACGTTGGTCTGGGTCACCCCTTTAACCTTCCTTGTCTTGTACTCCCGCCCGTATTCTTTGGCTGCATTTTTCATTGCCCTGCCAAACTTATTAACTGAGAGGGGAGTTAATAACCCCTGGTGATCCATAAAAGACTTATAGAACTGATACAGGTACACTCTTGGCTCTGACCTGTTATTACCTCCTCCCATCATCATTCCATTGGCTTCTGTCAGGAAATAAAGCGCTGCGCATAAATCAACAACCGGATCAGTTCCACGTTTAATCTCCAGGGCCTCGTCAGAATTACGTTGTTCCAGCAAAAGCTGCTTCGCTTTATCTGACTCTGTGAACACTCTTAACAGGTGCCGGATGATAACGGGTAGCTCGCCACCTATTTTTTCTGACAATAAGGGATCTTTCTCGGAATCATTAACCGTGTTATTGAATACGAATATCACCCGCCGCCTGGCTATCCCCCCTTGTCTCTCCGTGAATGTCATGGGTTCATTATTTGTTGAAAGGACAACAGCGTGGATCACCGTGCTGAACTGCTTTTCATATTTGCCATCAATCTCTACTAAGTCGCCGCCTGTGATTGCTTTAATACCAGCTCCTTCTCCTACATATTTCACCTGATCAGGAAGAATAATCAGACTTTTCCCCACGAACTGAGCGCGGCCCCTCGCTTCATCCAGCGCTTTCATACTGCCGCTGGCGGTGTTGTCCTCTCCGGCCAGCAGGGTTGCTATGTGAGTAAAGACGCTCTTACCACTGCCACCTTCACCAGTGATTTCAAGGAATAATTGCCAGTCATAGCGATTCGCCAGCACCATAAACAAAGCCGCCAGAATACGGTCTATTTTTGTCTGATCTCCACTTGCAGCGTGAGACACCCATCGCCAGAAGTTAGGGGCGTGACTCTTTAAACTCTCCCCTTGCCTGGGATGGGAATAGGTAATGCCATTATGAAACTGTAACCAGTCACTCCTGCGGTGTGGCCTGAAATTATTCTCTTGCAGGTCATACACCCCGTTCCTGAACCCTATCAGATTAGAAGCCTGTTCACCCATTACCGGAATTTGCAGCTTCATTGCCTCAATAGCGTTTTTAATACCCACAGGGGAGTATGGCACCTCGCTCTCATTGAATATGGTAACCATCTCCCGGCACAGCTCGGTATCCGTCAGCTTTTGCCATAAAACCCCATCATAGTGATAAACACGCTCACTCTCGGTGTTCACCGCCACGGCCTTATAACGCTCTGCCAGCAATGCTCCACGCTGGCTTGCCGCCATCTGGTGAAGCTCAGGGCTTCCCGTGCGTTTTTTCTCCGGATCCGGCTGATACAGAGATTCAATAAACGCCTGCTTTGCTGCCTCAATGCCGTTGTTTTGTCGGTAGTCGTCCCAGTCGGCTTTATAGTCAGTCGGGGGAAGTGCTACCCATCCATTAACAGCAAGCGCGGCTTTATCCGCGGCCAGTTTTCCGGTGTTCTTCTCCCCCACATCATTATCAGCGGCAAAGATGATCCGGGCATTGGGCCAGCGCTCCCGGCAGGCCACAGCAACAGGCAGCAGATTACCGGCATCAATAGCGGCGATGGCTACTCCGTCATGCAGAACGGACGCAGATATAACTGTGGCGTATCCTTCGGCGATCAACAGGACTTCCGGTTGAGTTGGTAACTCACCCTCAGTAATGAACGATCCTTTTTTCTGAGTACCGGATATCAGCCTTTTTGCGCCATCGGGTTTAATGACCTGAGCGCCGGTTATCTCTCCGCCGATATTCTGTAGCACCAGTAACAGGGAACTATCATCGAGTAGACGCTCATGAGGGCATGACAACCCCTTACCAGCCAGATAGGGAGACTCCCCAATCACAGATCTCCCAATCAGGGCCGCAACCTTATCAGCAATATTGATTTCCTCGCGTGGCTGACGCGTGGGCTTCGCGTGGTTAACGCGTGACTCTCGCGTGACGTTACTCTGTGCGTTACGTGCCGTTACGGTAACGTTACGCTGCGTTACACCATCGGTGAGTGAAATACCCAATACCTCCGCAACCAGTTCTGCCGCTTTCCACGGGCCAATCTCCTTAACCTTCTGCACCAGTGATAATCCATCACCGGCCTCGCACTGGTTACAGTAATGTTCCCCGCGTCCCTCTTTGTTATCGAACCTAAAACGATCCTTTCCACCACAGGCAGGGCAGGGGCCATGCTTGCCACCATGGGGAACAGTTATCCCTAACCGCTCCAGAATGGTTTCCCAGTTACCCGTTGCCTTGTCTGCAACGAATTTGATTTGCTGCTCTACCTCCTGCTTAGTGAAGCGTGGCATGATTCACCTCGCTATTATCCAGACCATTGAGGAATTCAATATGCAGTCCCGCAATCATCAAATAACCCACCTCAGACAGTGAGACAGGAGTGATCCCTGAAGGGGTAAGCATTTTTATGTAACACTCGATAGCTTTCCGTGTTCCATCCCTGAGTCCAAACATTGCTATTAACGGACACTCAATATTGTTATAGAGTCCAAGGCGCTCATAGTGAGGTAACAAAGGGAAGCGGATCACCTCTCCGTCATTACCTCCGGCGTTACCTCCGGGTATACCTCCGGCAACCTCGTGTGGAACCGCGCTGTTACTGGTTTTTATACCTTCGCTGTTGCTTCCGGTATTACCTCCGTTGTTAGGTGCGCTGTTAGGTGCGGGATTGGGTGCGATGTTAGGTGCAAACACTTCCGGCATAAGAGTCAGCGTGTCCCTGTACCAATCAGGCGTTGTTCCAATGGTGTGGACAAAAATTTCTTCACCAGTAAGCGCTTTGTGGTTGAGGATAAACACCCTCGCGACCAGCCAGCGGAAGTAAAGCATTACATCATCGTCAATGAGATCAGGTATCCTGTCTGCCCATGTCTCCATCATCAGGATCTCAGCGGTGCTGTCGCTGAATTCACTGTTACAAACCTTTTGCGGGATCTCATTTAAAGGCACCTCATACAGAGGCACCTCTTTTACTAACCTCTCGTTATCCCACTCTGACAAGCTAACAGTTACAACAGACTCAGCCGTTACAGGATGGGTAATACCTATCCGGTATTCATATGTAGGTACTTAAGCTCATAACACATTGATGTACCTTTAATTCATTACAGGGTAAATACTAAGACCTAACGATAGCAACATACTTTTCTGATCTCGCCTGGGATGAGCTCGTTGACCATGAGTCGCAAA
>JBOFSC010000023.1:0-2290 GCA_051651345.1 Enterobacteriaceae bacterium | reverse complement strand
AATATCATTGATAATGGGGACCTGATTTATAATGTCAGCAGTGGACAAACGGTCACCTCGCTGATTAGCGGCACCGGTAACCTGACTCAGGCCGGTAGCGGCACCTTGTTAATTCTGCAAAATAACAGCTATAGCGGTTTCACAACGGTGAATACCGGTACCACTTTGCAGGTCGGTAACTGTGGCTATACCGGTAGCCTGGGGCTCAGCAGCGTCACCATCAATGGCATCTTGCTCAATGGGGTTCTCGGAGGACAGCACATTTACGGTACGTTACTGGCAGGCTCGGTCACACCGTGTAACTGCTCAGTGATTGGTTCCGGGACGCCACAGGCAGCAGGCAGATCCACGCCGCTACAGGTTGATCAGCCGGAAATCTACCCCTCTAACAATCTGGTGCGGTCGGAGTATGTGTCTATGCCACCGCCCTATCCGGGCTTTGGCGCCCAGGCACCGGTCGATACCGCTGCCGGAGGGGCGACAGCGGGAGCCAATCCACAAGGCGGCTCACCGGCTAAAAGTGCCCTGGCCAGCGCCGTCGCTGCAGCGGCGCCAGATTATGGTCAACCATCACTGTTGCAACCTTTTGTCTATCCCATATCGAGTCAGTCGGTTAATCCGGATCAACTACGCATCATCAAATTTATCTCACCCACAGAGGATGTGGAATCCATTATGGTGATGATTCCAGAGAAAGCAGGCAATACATTGAGTTTCAACCTGTTTGATAACGGACAACAGCAAGGGGTACTGCCCGGACAGGGTATGGTGGTCACGCTATCGGATACCGGTTCCGTTCCTGGCTGGTTGCGTCTGGTCAATAATAAAACAGGCCAGTTTATGGTGACAGATATGCCCCGTTTGACCGGGCCAGCGCTGAAAATTATGGTGACCATTAATGGCCGAACCGTGCCGATGCAGCTGGTTCAGCTTTAACACCCACTCGGGGAGCCACAGAGAGGCTCCCCTTAAAGGTATTATGCTGAGGGTGAAATATTATCCCCTTTTTATACGTAAGCTATACTTATAATTAATCTTTGGGTGCAAAAACAGGCTCTAACAAATTCAACAAGTAATAAAAATAACCAGTTTATATTACTGCCATTACAGAAGATTTCATAATATCTCCCTCTCGCACGGATCTGGGTTTTCTTTCTTCAGGAAAAAGTGAAATTCATCAATGAGATGTAACGGTCGGGATCGCGACAGCAGATCTTATAGTTCACTATAATGGCCTGTTTTTGTTGATCCTGATAATCCGAAATTGACCTGTCCAGCCGGATTTCATTATGAACAAGATATATCGCCTGATTTGGAGTGAAGTGACCCGTACCTGGGTTGCCGTTGCAGAAATATTTACTATTCATGGCAAACGCAGCCGGGGGGTGGCAGGGCAGGAGAGCGCCCAGGGGGGAATCTGTTATCCGGGTCGGCTACGCAAACTGGCGTGGTTTATTTTATTACAATTCCTTATCGATCCTCTGGCTCTGGCGGCCGCGCCTGCACCCCAGGAACTGCCCACCGGCGGCCAGGTGGTGTCTGGTCAGGCGGCCATCAGCCAGTCTGCTGCCACCATGAATATCCAGCAAAGCAGCAGCAGCGCGGTGGTCAACTGGAACAGCTTCAATGTGGGCAGCCAGGCCCAGGTCAATATCTACCAGCCGAGCAGCAGTAGCGCCCTGTTAAACCGGGTCACCGGCGGCAGCCCCAGCCAGATCTTCGGCCAGATTCACGCTAATGGGCAGGTTTATCTCTCCAATCCCAACGGGGTCTTCTTCGCCCCCGGTGCCAGTGTCCAGGCGGGCAGCTTTGTGGCTTCCTCCATGGATATCAATGCCGCCGACTTTATGGCGGGCAAACGCACTCTTAACCGCAATGGCAGCACGGCCTCAGTGGATAATCAGGGCAATATCACTGTCGCCGATGGCGGCTATGTGGCTCTGCTGGCCCCGGAGGTGCGTAATGAGGGCGTGATTATCGCCAATATGGGCACCGTGGCCCTGGCCTCCGGTGAGGCGGTGCAGTTGCAACTTAACGCCAGCAACCAATTGGTTAATCTGCTGGTCACCCCTTCAGCCGTTCAGGCACTGGTAGAAAACCGCCATGCGATTGTCGCTCAGGGCGGGCAGATACTGCTGACGGCCAGCGCCCTGTCCCAATTGCAGGGCAGTGTGATTCAAAATGACGGGCAACTGGATGCCAGCAGCCTGACCAGTGTGGGCGGGCATATTGTGCTGCAAGGGGATGAGATCACGGTGGGCGGTAGCAGCCAGATCAGTGCAGACGGTGC
>JBOFSC010000022.1:0-5884 GCA_051651345.1 Enterobacteriaceae bacterium | reverse complement strand
GATTAACCCCATCACTCATAGTGCGAAAACGGGTGCTCTCTCCACGGGTAATCACCACAAAAACACCGATATTCTTCTCCGGCACCAGCGCCATATAGGTAATAAAACCTCCGGCACCCCCGGTTTTTTGCATCATTTTTACCTGCCCTTCCCGGGCGGCCATATAGACCCAGCCCAGGCCCAGGCCATCAGCCCGGCCCGCCACATCCATGCCTTTCAGCGACGTTAATTGATTACGGGTAAAGTAGATCTTATGCTCTTTCGACAATACTGCACCTCTGCGCCCATGCTTATCGGCCAGAAACTGCTGCATCCATTTTTGCATATCGTTGGGGGTCGAATAGACGCCTCCACTGCCCACAGCGGCGACCGCACTGCGGCAAGGTCCGGCATTACGGCCCACCATCAAGCGAGCGCATTGCGCTGAATTGGGTGTATAGGTGGTGTCTTTCATTCCCAGTGGCCCGCTGATCCACTTATAAAACAGACTGGTGTAGGATTTCCCTCCTGCCACCGCCAGGGCATCCGCCAGCAGATCGTAAGCCACGTTGGAATAGGCTGCATGGGTGCCCGGAGCCAGGGGTAGCTTACTTTTGCTCAGCCAGTTCCAGCGCTGCATCTCATTAGGCCAGGTAAATACCGTGGTTTTGGGCGGGCGACCGGGTTGTTCCCTGGGTAAACCGCTGGTATGGGTCGCCAGATGATACAAACGGATCGGATTGGCTTTAGCACTCCCAGGCACTCTCTTGCCTGGAGGGGCATATCTGTTCAGGGGATCACTGCTTTTAACCAGACCAGCTGCTTCCATCCTGACTAACAACTGGCTGGTCATCACCTTGGTGATGGAGGCTATACGAATCAGAGAATCTCCGTTGGGTCTGATACCATTGCCGGGACGGGTCTCACCATAATAACGGCTGATCACCTGATTATTATCAATGGCGATCAGCGCCATCCCGGTGGCACCGCTATTGCGGTAGATCTGCTCTGCATAACTGTCTACAACCAAAGAAGGAAGCTGCATCATATCATTGACGGCATAGAGCGGCTCACTACATAACAACGTAAATACTAAAGGAAAAACACCTTTTTGCAACAGTCGCATATCCATACTCGTTTTATTGTTAAACCCTAAAATGGTCGTAATGCAATTATATGACAGAATAGAACATGGTATGGAAAAAAACGCTATCTGTAGCCTCAGCATGATTGTTATCACAAAACCAACAAAAAGTTGAAAAATTACACATTTTATTGACCTTGATGCCACTCTCCCGGCGGCTGAAGCACTATAGTGAAAGCCAGCCTCAACGTTGACTACTGTATCGGCTTCGGATCGATTTTTATTATGAGCAAAACAAAACAAGATATGACGTTACCGCCAGATCTAATGAAACAGTCTGGTACCGGCTCTGTCAGACGGGTTCGTCCTGTCTATCAGGACTCCCTCCCGCCCTGTAATCACGCCTGTCCTGCAGGTGAAAATATACAAGCCTGGCTGGCTCTGGCGCAAGAAGGTGAATATGAAAAAGCCTGGCAAAGTCTGGTCAGTAATAACCCCATGCCTGCGGTGCATGGCCGGGTCTGTTACCACCCTTGTGAAAATGCCTGTAACCGTACCCAAGTGGATCAATCGGTCAGTATCCATGCGGTGGAGCGTTTTCTGGGAGATCAGGCGCTACAACAGGGCTGGACACCCCACTTTGATGCCCCGCTCAGTGGCAAACGAGTACTGATTATCGGTGCTGGTCCTTCCGGGCTCTCTTGTGCCTGGCATCTGCGTCGTCTCGGACACGAAGTGGAGATCCGGGAAGCGGGCCCCATGGCAGGCGGTATGATGCGCTTCGGTATTCCGGCTTATCGTATGCCAAGAGATGTGCTGGACAGAGAGATTGAGCAGATTCTGGCTACCGGCATTACCTTGCGTCTCAATCATAAAGTTGAGAATGTGCTGCAGGAGCGCGAAGAAGGCCATTTTGATGCGGTCTTTATGGCGATTGGTGCTCACCTGGCGAAAAAAGTGAATATCCCGGCCCGTGATGCCGGCAAAATTTTGGATGCGGTCAGTTATCTGGCGGCGGTAGAGCGGGGAGATGTGCCTAAATTGGGTCGTCGTGTCGCTATTTATGGTGGCGGGAACACCGCCATGGACGCCGCCCGTACCGCACGACGCCTTGGTGCGGAAGAAGCCATGATCATCTATCGTCGCGATCGTGCCCATATGCCCGCCCATCAGTTCGAAGCCGATGAGGCGATGGAAGAGGGCATCAAAATTAACTGGCTGCGCACCATTCGCGATATCGATAGCACCACCATCACCGTGGAAGAGATGGAGGTAGATGATAAAGGTCGTCCTCAACCCACCGGCCGTTTTCAAACCCTGGAGGCGGACAGTCTGATCCTCGCCCTGGGTCAGGATGTGGATCTCAGCGTACTGGAGCGGATTCCCGGCATCACCTTTCATGATGGCGTCGTCGATGTGGACGAGCATATGATGACAGCTGTCACCGGTCTTTTTGCCGGGGGGGATATGGTGCCCTCGGAAAGAACGGTCACCATCGCCACCGGTCATGGCAAGAAAGCAGCCCGTCACATTGATGGCTGGTTGCGCAATGTGCCTTATCATAAGCCCGAACCGGTCCCTGTTATCGAATATCCGGGCCTGCATCTGTGGTACAACACCGACGCCGATGCCTCCCATCAGCCCATTGTGACACCCGAGGATCGCGCTGGTTTTGACGAAATTATCGGCGGGCTGACCCCGCAGCAAGCTCGCTATGAATCTGCCCGTTGTTACTCCTGTGGTAACTGCTTTGAATGTGATGGCTGCTATGGTGCCTGCCCGGAAGGGGCCGTTATCAAACTGGGTAAGGGGTTGCGCTACCGCTTCGATTACAGCAAATGTACCGGTTGCGCCGCCTGCTTTAACCAGTGTCCCTGCCACGCCATAGAGATGGTGCAAGAGGAGTCCGCCCGATGAGTGATGTTAAACGCGCACATATGGAGATGATCGATGGTAATGAGGCCGCCGCCTGGGTTGCCTATAAAGTCAGTGAAATCTGTTCCATCTATCCGATCACCCCCTCTTCTACCATGGCCGAACTGGCCGATGAGTGGGCCAACAGTGAGATCCCCAATATCTGGGGTAATATCCCCGCCATTATGGAGATGCAGCACGAAGGGGGCGCTGCCGGTACCGTACATGGTGCCTTACAGGCCGGAGCACTCAGTACCACCTTTACCGCCTCTCAGGGGTTGATGTTGATGCTGCCCAATATGTACAAAATTGCTGGTGAGCTCACTTCCGCCGTGTTCCATGTGGCGGCCCGCTCGCTGGCGGCTCAGGGGCTGTCCATCTTTGGTGACCATCAGGATGTGATGGCCGCCCGAACCACCGGATTTGCCATGCTCTCGGCGGCGTCAGTGCAGGAGGCGCAGGATATGGCCCTGATCGCCCACGCCGCCACCCTGGAAGCGCGGGTGCCCTTCGTACATTTTTTCGATGGCTTTCGCACCTCCCATGAGATCAATAAAATCAGCCGCCTCTCGGATCAGCAGATCCAGGCAATGATCAGCGATAAACTGGTGCGGGAGCACCGGCAGCGGGCCCTGAATCCGGATCAGCCGGTAATGCGTGGCACGGCTCAGAATCCGGATACCTATTTTCAGAGCCGGGAAACAGTCAATGCTTACTACAATCGCGTGCCCCATATTGTACAGAAGACCATGGATCAGTTTGCCGCTCTCAGCGGTCGGCAATATCATCTGGTGCAGTACCATGGTGCCCCGGACGCGCAACATGTGATGGTGTTGATGGGATCGGCTGCGGCCACGGCACGCCAGACGGTGGAAGTGCTTAACCGTCAGGGGGGCAAGTATGGTGTGCTCACCGTGCATCTCTATCGCCCCTTCCCCGCCGAGGAGTTGGTGCAAGCCTTGCCCTCCAGCGTTCGTTATCTCACCATCATGGACAGAACCAAAGAACCTGGTGCCACCGGTGAACCCCTCTATCTGGATACTCTGGAAGCGTTGATCATCGCTCAGCAAGAGGGCAAATGGCAGCAGTTACCCCGATTTAGTGGCGGTCGTTATGGTCTCTCCTCCAAGGAGTTTACTCCTGCCATGGTAAAAGCAGTGCTGGAAGCGCAACAGCAGCCCGATGCCCGCAAGAATTTCACCATCGGCATTATCGACGATATCACTCACCTCAGCCTGCCCTGGGATGATGAGTGGCATATTGAACCGGACAATCAGGTTCGGGCGCTGTTCTTTGGTCTGGGCTCCGATGGGACTGTGGGTGCCAATAAAAACAGCATCAAGATTATTGGTGAATTACCGGCTTACTTTGCCCAGGGCTATTTTGTTTATGACTCGAAAAAATCGGGGTCCCGCACCACCTCCCATCTGCGTTTTGGTCCGGAGCCCATCGACTCGCCCTATTTGATCAGCGCCGCTAATTTTATCGGCTGTCACCAGTTTAACTTTATCGAAAGCCTGGATCTGCTGCCCTTTGCCGTCACCGGGGCCACTTTCCTGCTCAACAGCCCTTACGGGCCCGATGAGGTATGGCAACATCTGCCCGCCAGGGTCCAGCGGCAGATTCAGCAAAAGCAGCTTAACTTCTATGTGATCAATGCCGCCGTGGTCGCCCGGGATGCCGGGATGGGCAGCCGCGTTAACACCATTATGCAGACCTGTTTCTTTGCCTTGAGCAAAATTATGGATAAAGAGCAGGCCATTGCCCTGATCAAGCACAGTATCGACAAAACCTATGGCCGCAAAGGGCAGGCAGTCGTAGAGAAAAACTTCGCTGCAGTGGATGCCACCCTGGCGAATCTGCATCAGGTCACGGTACCGGAGCAGATCTCCGGGGCCCGGGATAGCGGCTGGCAGATCCCTGCCGAAGCACCGCGCTTTATCCGCGAAGTCACCGCAGAGATGCTGCTGGACAGAGGGGACCGGATTCCGGTCTCCCTGTTACCGGCGGACGGGACTTACCCTCTCGGCACCACCTGCTGGGAAAAACGCGATATTGCGCTGGAGATCCCCTTGTGGCGTGAAGACCTCTGTATCCAGTGCGGTAACTGCTCTTTCGTCTGCCCCCATGCCGCTATTCGTGCCAAATTTTTCCACCACGATCTGCTGGAAAAGGCACCTGAAGGATTTAAATCGGCACCGATCACCGCCAGAGGCTTCCCTGATACCCTCTACAGCTTACAGGTCTACCCTCAGGACTGCACCGGTTGCAGCCTGTGCGTACAAGCTTGTCCGGTACGTGCGGAAGGGGGAGAGGTGCGTGCCATCAATATGGTGGATAAGCTGCCCATTCTGCAGCAGGAGATCACCACCCTGAACTGGTTTGAGTCTCTGCCCTGGCCGCAGCGGGGCACCATCGATTTCTCCACCGTCCGTGGCGCACAATATCTGGAGCCGCTGTTTGAATTCTCCGGGGCCTGCTCCGGTTGTGGCGAAACCCCCTATCTAAAATTGCTCACCCAGTTATTTGGCGATCGAATGATGGTGGCTAACGCCACAGGCTGCTCCTCTATTTATGGCGGTAACCTGCCCACCACCCCCTGGGCGAAAAATAAGGAAGGGAAAGGACCTGCCTGGTCTAACTCTCTGTTTGAAGACAACGCTGAATTTGGTCTCGGTTTCCGTCTGACCGCAGATAAGCACCGGGAGCAGGCGGCCCATGAACTGCAGGCCATCGCGTCACGTATCGGGGATGAGCTGTTACAACCGATTCTACATGCACCGCAGAAAGTGGAGTCGCAGATTCGCCAGCAGCGCCAGCGCTTGGCCCAGGTCAGAGAGTTACTGGCGGGGGATAGCTCTGAGGAGGTGCTTAATCTGCTCAGTATTCTCGATCATCTGGTTCGGC
>JBOFSC010000021.1:0-7562 GCA_051651345.1 Enterobacteriaceae bacterium | reverse complement strand
CTCTGTCCGCTCTGGTCGTGGCCCTGAAGTATCACAAATCCACACACCATTGCGGCCAAACCCATCAATTATTCTCTGTTTGCGGAGCATTCCCCAAGCGATGGAAATCGCAGCAGGACTCATACCAATTTGCTCTGCGAATGCTCGAATTGACGGTAAATAACTACCCGGAGCTATCTCCCCGCTATCCACTAACTCAGAAACTTTTAAGGCAACACCGCGGCTGGTGTACTCAGTGATCTGATGAGCTAACCAGCGACAGTCAATACGAGGTGCTTTTTTTTCCATAAATCTACCCCTATCCTTTTAATCGCAGTATCTAAAGATCTGTATGTCCAATCCACACAGACTATATGCTCTTTTGTATTTGGCTGGTAGTCAAATCAAATGTTACTAATCAATCAATTGGTTGCATTACCTGACTCATTAGATATTATCACTGCAGCAAGTAAATGATCTGGTTCGTGACCTATCATTTACCCCCGCCAACACCAGGAAACTCGATGTGTACCGTAGTACACACGTAAATAATGACGCACTGCTATGCCAACGTTTGCTTAGCCACTTGCCCTGCGGGTGGCTTTTTTCTTTTGACAGAAGGAGAGTTGCTGTGGGTTCTATAGATCTTGTGAGAGAATGAGAAAGCACTCGCAGTAAAGGCAACAAATTGGAATATATATACGTAAGGCGCTTTCCCCCCTCCTCCACCTTATCGAACCGACAAGGCCCCCATTAACAGTGGCTGTCAATGGATAAGACTAAACCTCAATGGACGTCAGCAGAAACTCTAAATGGAAGTTATCTGCTTAAAATACAGCCAATTATGGAACTCACCGGACTTCTCCGGACATAAAAAAACCACCTCTTGGTGGTGGATTTTTCACTTGATGGTGCCGAAGGCCGGACTCGAACCGGCACACCCGAAGGCGGTTGATTTTGAATCAACTGCGTCTACCTATTTCGCCACTTCGGCATTGTGTGGGGAATCGTGGAAAACGAGCTGCATTATACCTGCTGGCTCTAAGCGTGCAAGCGCTACGGCACCTGTCTGTTATCAAGCGGTGAAAAAAACAGCATTATGTTTGCCTTCCTCTCCCATGTTGTCAACAGTAGAGATATAATCGCACTAACTAATAATGGCTATAATTATTAAATGTCTGATATAACACAGGTGACCACCGTTGTGTCCAACCCTAACTCTGTAGTACAGCAACCTTCGAGTATGGCTCTGCTGGGTTTGTCTGCTCTCGGTGTCGTGTTTGGCGATATTGGAACCAGTCCACTCTATACCTTGAAAGTCGTGATGTCCCTGTCCGGGGGCCAAACCGATAGTGCCACTATTCTTGGCTTGCTGTCTCTGCTGTTCTGGACACTGATTATTGTTACCTCCATCAAATATGTCTTTTTTGCCATGAAGATAGACAATAATGGTGAGGGCGGGATCCTGGCTTTGATGGCCATGCTGGGAGTTAAACGCAAGAAAGTGCCTCTGGTGACCGCCGCAGGTTTGTTTGGCGCCGCTTTGCTCTATGGTGATGGTGCCATTACACCCGCTATCTCTGTGCTTTCTGCGCTGGAGGGGCTCAATATTATTGTGCCGCAAGCAGGGCACTTTGTGCTGCCCACCACGGTGCTGATTTTATTGTGTCTGTTTTTCTTTCAGTCTAAAGGTACCGCCCGTATCGGTAAAACCTTCGGCCCCATTATGGCGATCTGGTTTATCGCCATCGCCTTACTGGGGGTGCGTGGCATTATTCAGCATCCCTCGGTATTAGTCGCTCTCAATCCATTATACGGGCTGAATTTTCTGATCTCTGATGGCTTCGCCTCTTTTCTGGTGTTAGGCGGGGTCTTTCTCTGTGTCACCGGCGCCGAAGCGCTCTATGCCGATATGGGTCATTTTGGGGTGCGTCCTATTCGCCTTATGTGGTTCTGGATGGTGTTTCCCTGTCTGTTACTCAATTACGCCGGGCAGGCTGCGCTGGTACTGGCAGGCGCCAATATCTCCGATAATATTTTCTATCGTCTCTGCCCTTCCCCTTTACTGATTCCCCTGGTGATATTGGCCACCAGTGCCACTATCATCGCCAGCCAGGCAGTGATTACCGGTGCTTTCTCCCTTACACGCCAGGCGATGCAACTGGGATGGTTACCACGTTTACGGATTAAACAGACTTCAGCGGAAGGCTATGGGCAGATCTATGTCAGTACCGTTAACTGGCTGTTGATGGTGGTGACCATAGGCTTGGTGCTGTCGTTCCAGTCTTCCGATAATCTGGCTTCCGCCTATGGTATTGCCGTATCTCTGACCATGCTCCTCACCTCCATCTTGCTGTTTATCGCAATGCGCCGTATCTGGAACTGGTCTTTGTGGGCCAGCGCGCTGGTAGCGGGGATATTCCTGGTGATCGATACCAGCTTTGTGCTGGCGAATCTGGTCAAGTTATCTAATGGCGGTTATATCCCATTACTGCTGGCCGCCATTATCTTCTCCATCATGCTGATTTGGCACCGAGGCAGCGCGCTGGTCGCCTCTAAAGTCAGTGAGCGCATGCTTCCCGCCGCCGCTTTTCTGGCTAAACTCCGTGAAAAGAATCTGCCCAGAGTGCCCGGCACAGCTATCTTCCTGACCCGTACTCTGCAAGATGTGCCTCCGGTAATGCGCTGGCATGTGCGTCGCAATCACTCATTACATGAAAATCTGTTTGTCCTGAATATTATGGTGACCACCACCCCCTGGGTAGAGGCGAAAAATCGTCTGGAGGTGAAGGAGGTGGCACCCCATTTCTGGCGCGCCAGTGCTCACTATGGCTTTATGGAGAAACCGGATATTCCGCAGCTGTTACATCGGGCGGTGAAACAGCAGAAGCTCTCCCTGGATCTCGACGACGCCACCTATTATCTGGGCCATGAAACTATCGTTACCCATGAAGGCAGTCCATGGTATACCCGCTGGCAAAATCGTCTGTTTGCCATCCTGGTCAGAAATAGTACTCATGTCACCGATGTGTTTCATCTGCCAAGGGATCAGGTGGTCGAGATAGGCAGACAGGTGACGCTTTAGGGTAGCTTATCCTGAGCCACTTTAACGGCGTGATCCACACTGAGATCACTGAGCTGCACCGCCCGGGAATCGGCAGGCACCACACAAGAGAGGGCCTGAAAGGCCTGGGCCTTTAAGCGTGTCAGAATCAGGCGCTGCTGACGCCGGGCAAAAAACTGGAACAGCTCCTGTAAGTTTTCCAGGGTGGAACTGTCGAGATCCGGTGACTCCTCCAGGCTGACAATCACTGTCTGCACCGAGTCGCCCATCGCCATGGTCTGCTGGCGCAAATGATGTAGCACCCGATCCACATTGGCGAAAAACAGCGGTTGTTCCGGACGAAATATGGCAATACCGTCGATTCTTTTGGCTGAGGGGTGAGTGACCATACGCACAAAGTCATGGCTATTCTCCAGCTTACCCAGCTCAGAGAGAGAAGAGGAAGCCAGACTCTTGAGTAGCATCAGCAGGCTGAGCGCTATCGCCAGCAGTAAACCATCGAGAATACCAAACAGTAATACGCCAATAATCGCGCTGAGGGTGATCAGCCGATCGCGGCGCCAGGCAAAGGTATTGCGAAAAATTTGCGGATTCAGGGTATGCCCTACCGCATGGATCACTATCGCCGCCAGCACCGGTACCGGTGTTAATGCAATCACCGGTAACAGCGTCAGCACGATCAGTAAAATAAACAGGGCGGCGATCAGCCCGGAGCAACGACTTTTGGCCCCTGCCGCTTCATTGGCCGCTGTCGCCGAGTAACCCGCGCCTACAGGTTGACCATGAAACAGCGCGGAGCAGAGGTTAGCAATCCCTAAAGCAAACAGGTCGCGGTTCGGAGAGATGCTGTCACCATGTTTGGCGGCAAAATTACGGATGGCACCATAAGATTCACAATAGAGGATCAGCGCCATGGCAAATCCCAGCTCTCCCAGACGTAGCCACTGATCACGGTTGAGCGAGGGGAAAATCGGGGTCTGGATCTGCATATCGATCTGTCCTACCAGCACAATCTGATATGCCTCCAGGTTAATCCAGTGCGTCAATGCGATCCCCAACGCAATCACAATCAAGCCGCCCGGCATATATTTGATACGGGAGCAGAGTAGCAGCAACAGCAAAGCCACCAGCGCAATCATAATGGACAGCGTGTTCCACTGACTGAATTGTGCCACCACCTCCGGCACAAAACGCAACAGATCACGATGCTGCGTATGCACCCCAAAAATATCCGCCAGTTGCCTGCAGATAATGACTATCGCCAGACCAAAAGCAAAACCGCGTAACACCGGCCTGGCAATAAAGTTAGTGATATTGCCCAGACGCAGCACTGCCGCCAGAATAAAAAAACCGCTGGTGACCAGCAGCATGCCGATTGCCAGTAACAGGCGCAGTGACTCATCGCCACCTGCAATAGAAAAGGTCGCCGCAGCCAGAACCGCCGCAGAAGAGGAGGTGGCAGACACAATCGCAAAGCGGCTGCTGCCAATCAGGCCGTAACAGAGTAAACCGGCAAACAGCGAGATGATACCGGCGTGCGCAGGCAGGTTTGCGATGCGGGCATAGGCCACCGCTTCTGGTAGCAGTAAACCAGCAATAGAAAGAGCAGCCATCCAATCCTGCCAACGAACCATTATATTTATCCTCTCCACTCAGTATTGTACCTCTGGCGGTGGACAATACCCGTCAAACCCCTTTTAAAACTGTATTGTCATCCTACAGTAGCTATGGCATGTACCTATTTATAGTAATCACTATTATCTATTAATAAATGTAACATAATGAAACAAAATACACATGCTAGCAACACTTATCTATCAGTATATTTCTACACCATTTGTTACTCTAACCCTATCAATAAAATGTTGTGATTATTTATTGTGCATGCTATTGACAACCATCAACAGTCTCGAATAACACTGATGAGGGGGACTTATGAATAGATGTAACGATCATTGGCAACAGCAAAAAATACAAGTGGCATTGCTTCATCAAACACAAGCATTCGAGAGCGCCAATAAGTTAGAGGGTATCTTTCATCCATGCCTCATTTTGATCTCTTCTTTGGCGAAAGCATTTGGCACAGGCAGCGGGGGAGTGCTGGTTTTCCCGACTCACGCTGACCTGAACAGAATCAAACAGTTTTGTTCAACATATATTTTCAGTGGCCCCCCGCCTTTAGCCCTGATTAATGCCGGAATCGCCGTAGCAGATATTCATTTGTCTCCTGAAATTATACAACTCCAGAAAAAACTCCAGCAAAATTTCAGCCTTGGTTTCAGGGAATACAGATCCAACACAATCGCTCACAACTTATTAACGACAAAAGGTGCCATAATGGACTTTGATTTACCCTATGTGATTAGATACTTACCCGGCTTCGTGTATTGGACAAACACCCGTTCAGAATATATAGGGTGCAATGATAATTTGTTATATGTAACAGGATATGATCGTAATGATCTTTTTTGGGCTAAAGAAAAAGAATATGCCAGCACTTTCAAGGCTGGCGACAGAGAAGCAATGAAAACCGAACAGCTTAAAATTGCCGAACATAAGTTGCTTGTAAAACCTGAACAAGACCATTCTATTTGGATTAGAACCGAACAAAGACCGTTTTATAATGCAGCAGGTCAGATGATTGGTACATTGGCTGTTGCTACAGATATCGCCGCCCAGAAGGACAATGAACATTTAGCTGTTGAAAATGAGAGAACCCGTGTACAGTTCCAGCAACAAGAAGAATTCAGAAAAAGAGTCAGCCAGGTCGTACGTGATCTCGGTTCTCCACTGGCCAGTCTGAGCATGATGCTTAAAATGGGCCTGGCTCTTCCAAAAGAGGATCGGGACACACTAAAAGACATTACAACACAACTCAGTGGTATTGCTGCAAACCTGCTCACTTGCTATCGGCCTGAACACATTGCTGCTCAAGTTGCGGGAAGACGCAAATCCATTCTGATTTACCTGGCACTGCTGGATATCCTTGCAGAAAAAAGATATCAATATCAAGATATGGCGGTAACATTTAAAGCCGATTTTCGACCGGAATGCTGCTTTGTGTTTGCTGAGGTCGAACCAAACACTTTTAAAAGTATGCTGTCAAATATTATTAATGACTCTGTAAATGTTTTGGACAGCAACTCTGGTGAAATAATGCTTGGTTTTACTGCGGGTGAAACACAGGTCAAAGTAAAAATTGACATTCTGGGCACTGACACAGGTATGTCTGAAACATTGGTCAATAAAATTGCCAACAGCATTCCTGTAACGGAAGGAAAAGAAGGCGGTCATGGGATGGGTATGGTGCAGATGCATGAAAAGACACAGTGTAATCAGAGTACCATTACCATTGATTCAGAAATCGGCAAAGGAACCAGCATAAACTTAACTTTTTTAAGAAGCTGCACACCAAACTGGATCGCGGAACAGATAACGGTAAGCAGCAAGGATACGGTGGTGATCCTGGACGATGAACCTGGCATCTACAACGCGTGGACCGTGCGTTTTACTACGGCAGCACCAGACATTCCATTGCGACACTTTGAGCAACCCATTGAAGCAATTGAATTTATTAACGGGTTTGCACATAAGGAACATATTTTTCTGTTAACAAAACACGAACTATTGAAACAGTTCTGTAACGGTTTAGAAGTGATTGAGCAAACCCGGATCCAACGTGCAGTGTTAGTGACCGACCATTATGCAAACCCATATATCCAGGAAAAAGCTGTGCACTTGGGCGTTACTGTCTTACCCAAACAGCTTGCTGCAGAAGTCCCCATTATAAAGGACAGCGATATCCCAGAAGCAACCTTAAGGATAGTAGATGCAGTTGTGGTGGACGATGATAAGAGCTTTGTAGATGTTCTGGAAAAGTACATATTTGCGGGTTGCACAATAGATAAATATCAAGATCCTCACCATTTTCTGGAAAATATCAACCACTATCCCAAACAGACCAAAATATATCTGGACAACTATTTCCAGGGCGAAACGATTAGCGGAATAGATATGGCCAGAAAGCTACATAGCAAAGGCCATTCCCATCTGTACTTGCTATCGGGGGGGGGCCTGACACAGGAGGAGTTACCTGATTATTTGACCTTTTTGTCAAAATTAAAGCTTGTCTTATAATCAATCCCGCTTTTCAGAGGTCTTATCATGACCAACCTGGCTGGCAAATTCTAAACACAGTCTCGTAGCCCCATAACGAGCTTGAAGCGAAATCGTCTGTGTTAAAATTCCTCTGCGGAAAGTCGGATATTGAACCAGTTGCTTGAACCTTGCAACCCAAAGTTGTATAAGAACTGTGTGGTCAAGTAAAATTGACCACAGTTTTATGTTCATCCCGATACAATCGCTCCGATTCACTGGGGGTTAATCCTTCATTATGTTGATGAGGTCTGGTTTGGCTGTAATACACAACCAGATAATCAACAGCATCACACTTCACTTCGTGCAGGTTTTGACAGCCCATGGGTGGCACCTATTCTGTTTTCATATGTAGGTACTTAAG
>JBOFSC010000020.1:0-5417 GCA_051651345.1 Enterobacteriaceae bacterium | reverse complement strand
ACTTCCCGGGCATTCAGTTGCACATCGGTACTGGTAAAGCGAACCAGAATCGAGCCTTCGCTCAATGCGACTGATTTGCTGGCAATATTGTTGGTCTTGAGAATGGCATTAACTTCGTCCAGTGTCTTTTCAGTGGCGGCAATCCCCCGCACACCAGTGATCTGCACTGCAGGATCTTCACCATACAGGTTTGGAAGTGCATATAGCGCGCCAAACAGCAGCACGCAAATAAGCATAATGTACTTCCATAAAGGGTATCGGTTTAACACGGGCAGTTCCCTTCGGGAAAATAACAAATAGAATTACAGGGCTTTCATGGTGCCTTTCGGTAACACTGCCGCCACGAAATCACGCTTGATCATCACTTCAGTGGTGTCATTCAGGGCGATAACCACATAACCAGTTTCAGCCACCTTGGTGACACGACCGATCAGGCCGCCGTTCGTCAGTACCTCATCACCCTTGGTGATGGATTCCATCAGTTTGCGATGCTCTTTGGTGCGCTTCTGCTGCGGGCGCAGGATCATAAAATAGAAGATCAGACCAAAGACCACCAGCATCAGAATCATGGAGTACGGGCTACCGCCCTGACCTGCTGCGGGTGCGGCACCTTCCGCCATGGCATCAGAAATGAAAAAACTCATCGAACTCTCCTCAATAGTTGAGGGCCTTATTATTCCAGGCCCCGATTGTTATAGGTCTCAACTCATTCAATCCGGTACACGCCCGTCTTGTTATAAAATTCTGTGGCAAACTGCTCCAGGTTACCGTCCTCAATCGCCTGCCGTAACCCTGCCATCAATCGCTGATAATAGCGTAAATTATGGATCGTGTTTAAACGCGCGCCAAGCATTTCATTGCAGCGATCCAGATGGTGCAAATACGCCTTGCTGTAATGTTTGCAGGTGTAGCAGTCACACTCCGGGTCCAGGGTTGAGGTATCATCCCGATAGCGGGCATTACGAATTTTGACAACGCCACTGGAGACAAACAGATGACCATTGCGCGCATTACGCGTCGGCATCACGCAGTCGAACATATCGATACCGCGCCGCACGCCCTCTACCAGATCCTGTGGTTTACCCACGCCCATCAGGTAACGAGGCTTATCCGCCGGAATCTGCGGACAGATATGCTGTAAAATACGGTGCATCTCCTCTTTGGGCTCGCCAACCGCCAAACCGCCGACAGCATAACCGTCAAAACCGATTTCAACCAGCCCCTGCAATGAAATATCGCGTAACTCCGGATAGATACTGCCCTGTATAATAGCAAATAATGCGTTTTTATTCCCTAAATGATCGAAATGCTCACGACTACGGCGGGCCCAGCGCAATGAGAGCTCCATTGACTGTTTGGCATAGTCCCAATCCGCCGGATAGGGTGTACACTCATCCAGGATCATCACGATATCCGAACCGAGATCGTACTGGATCTCCATGGATTTTTCCGGTGACAAAAAGACGGCATCGCCATTGATTGGGTTACGGAATCTGACGCCCTCTTCACTGATTTTGCGTAGCTCCCCCAGGCTAAAGACCTGAAAACCGCCGGAGTCGGTGAGAATCGGCCCCTGCCACTGCATAAAGTCGTGCAGATCCCCATGCAGACGCATGATCTCCTGCCCCGGACGCAGCCACAGATGGAAAGTGTTGCCCAGCAGGATCTCAGCGCCTGTAGCCCTCACCTCTTCCGGCGTCATACCTTTAACCGTGCCGTAGGTGCCTACCGGCATAAAGGCGGGGGTTTCTACCGTGCCTCTGGCAAAGGTTAATCGTCCGCGCCGCGCCGCTCCATCGGTTTTTAATAACTGATACTTCACTTGACCTCCGCTCTCGGATAAACAGTCCGATGCTTTTATACCCATCGTCTTTCAAGTTGCAGCGTTGTTGGCTGCGCAAATTCAGCCGAATCACATACTGATGTATGCTCATCGTCTGAATTTGCTTGCCGCCTGGCCGCAACTCGAAATACTTTGGGTATATATTTCCTCTCCCCCTGAGGGGATCTCTTGTTCTGCCCGCTCATTGCGGGTGATAAACATCGCATCTCCATAACTGAAGAAGCGGTATTGTTGTGCTACGGCCTGCTGATAAGCGGCCATGGTATGCGTGTAACCAGCAAAGGCACACACCAGCATTAACAGGGTCGATTCCGGCAGATGAAAATTGGTCACCAGAGCATCCACGATGCGAAAATGGTAACCCGGATAGATAAAAATACGGGTATCGCCAAAGAAGGGGGCGATCATGCCCTGCTGCGCCTGCATTGCGGCGCTCTCCAGAGAGCGGACCGATGTGGTACCCACCGCAATAACCCGATTACCGCGCGCCTTACAGGCCAGAACTGCTTCGGTGACGGCCTGCGGCACTTCCACATACTCAGCATGCATCACATGCTGCTCCACTTCCTCAATACGCACGGGCTGAAATGTGCCGGCCCCCACATGCAGGGTGACAAAAGCCATCTCTACCCCTTTGTCACGTAACGCCGCCAGTAGTGGATGGTCAAAATGCAGCCCTGCGGTGGGCGCGGCCACGGCGCCAGGGTGCTGATTATACACCGTCTGGTAGCGCTCCTTATCTATCTCTTCATCACCGCGAGTGATATAGGGAGGCAGTGGGATATGGCCCGCTTTGTCCAGCAAAGTCAGAACATCATCCTCAACTTCAAACTGGATCTCAAACAGGGCATCATGACGCGCCACTACGCGCGCAGCTATTTGGGCGTTATCACCCAGCCAGAGGCGGGTGCCGGGTTTAGGTGCCTTAGAGGCACGAACATGGGCCAGAACCCGCTGATGGTCCAGAATGCGTTCTACCAGAACTTCCAGCTTACCGCCACTCTCTTTACGGCCAAATAATCGTGCCGGGATCACTCGAGTATTATTAAACACCATCAGGTCACCGGTCTCTACTTTATCCAGGAGATCGGTAAACACCCCGTGTGACAGAGCCCCTGTGGCACCATCAAGAGAGAGCAATCGGCTCTGGCTCCGTTCCGCTGGCGGGTAACAGGCAATCAACGATTCAGGCAGGGTAAATGAGAAATCGGCAACGCGCATCAATAATGACCATCACTTCTTAAAGCAAAGCGGGATAGTTTAAAGGAGTTCGGCCATCAGCGCTACCCTGAGCTTCACTCCCTTGAGCTCTTGTAACAATATCGACTATTCAGACGTGAGGGCCATCAGGGCAGCTCATAGATCCCCTGAGGGACGCTCGCATTGATCAGATGGCCGCCAGTACACCTGGCAACAAAGGGCGCGAGGAGTGTGCCTGCTTTGATGCCTAAGAAGGTATAAGTCACATTTTCACTTTCCAACGGCCAGATCACCCCACCGTCAACCGAGGTCTCATGCTGTGACTTATCAGGCAGCACCTTGTCATTAAAATAGATCGGTGGGTTGGGCGGCATCGGTTCGGCAAACACCTGCACCCCGGGTAGACCGTAGGTATCATGGGTGATCATCTGTTCGAAGTTCATATTATGGAATTTCTTATCGCTGACGGTGGTCACAATCGCGCAACCGGTAGAGCCGAGGGTTTTCCCTGTCAAAGCCTTGATTAAGAGTGCGAACATATCGTACTGCAAATTACTGGGCACTTCAAAATGGACGTTATCAATATCCTGATCATAAGTGGTGAAGGTTTGCAGATAGAGGGTGTGATACCCCTTCATGGTGATATAGGGGGAAACTTGTGCATAGGCTGGAACCACAAGATCATAATAGCCATTCTTACCCACGGTAGTCTTAATATCCGGATACTCGACCACCTTAATGGTAGCGCCCTCCAGCCTGACTTTACCTCCTTTATGAAACTGGTAAGCCACTCCGCGAAGATGGACAAAACCTGTACCGGGATCTGGTTGTGTATCCCATGGCTGGCTCTCCTGAGCACTCGCCAGACTGGTGGTAAAAATCAATAAGCTGAAGCCAATTTTGATCAGAGTCTTCATAACAACACCATCACTCAATCGAATTATTGGGGATGGATTGATCTGATCATCCTGACAGAACCAGTGTAGCGCTGCAGGGGAAACCGGAATCAATCCATAAAACAGGCATTGAAACCAGTAGCCAACACTGAGTTCCCTGGACAATATGCAACTGTGAATCGGTATCCCGAGCGTGATTTTTATGATGATGACTTGTAATATCAGGGTGAATAATATGTAAACAAAACATCAAAAGCAAGATATTTGATCACCGCCTGATCTCCTGAACAGGTCGTTTTAAGCACTATCGGATAAGGTTTTGCACTTTACTTCTGAACGTTAAAAGCATAGGGTATAACCTGACTCATCCGGACAGGAGCAGACAGATCTTTGACAGTGGATACTGATAGCTATTGTCTATACCAGTGATTGGTTTTTTAGTCTTTATACACTGCTCTCAAGTCGCTTATACTGCTCTCGTTCATTCATCCTTTCTTAACTCAACAACTATTTTACAGGAGTGATTATGGTCCTGGTAGCTCGTCAAGCCCCAGATTTTACCGCTTCCGCCGTTCTCGGTAATGGTGAGATTGTTAATAATTTCAACCTGAAAAAACATCTTAACGGTAAGCCAGCCGTCCTGTTTTTCTGGCCGCTGGATTTCACCTTCGTCTGTCCCTCAGAATTGATCGCTTTCGATCACCGCTATGAAGAGTTCAAGGCTCGCGGTGTCGAAATTGTCGGGGTCTCCATTGATTCTGAGTTTGTTCACAATGCATGGCGCAACACTGCACCGGATAATGGCGGTATTGGTGCGGTGAAATATGCCATGGTTGCCGATGTTAAGCATGAAATCTGCGAGGCGTATGGTGTACAACATCCGGAAGCCGGTGTCGCACTGCGCGGTTCCTTCCTGATTGATAAAAACGGTGTTGTTCGTCACCAGGTTGTTAATGATCTGCCTCTGGGACGCAATATCGATGAGATGCTGCGTATGGTTGACGCACTGCAATTCCACGAGCAGCACGGCGAAGTGTGCCCGGCTCAGTGGGAAAAAGGCAAAGAAGGTATGGAAGGCTCTCCGGCTGGAGTGGCTAAATATCTGAAAGCCAACGCCGCTAAGCTGTAATCTGATATTCTGGTTTAGTTATACCCAAAGTATTTCGAGTTGCGGCCAGGCGGCAAGCAAATTCAGGCGATGAGCATACATCAGTATGTGATTCGGCTGAATTTGCGCAGCTGCTGTTCAGGACGAACAAATGCCGCGAAGCACAGGACGTGCGAGAGCGGCCAACAACGCTGCAACTTGAAAGACGAAGGGTATGAGGCGATCCCAGGATCGCCTTTTTTACTGTTATTTTTTTAACGACACCAGAGCCTGTAGTGAGTGAGCACTTCCCGCCAGCGGCCCTTGCAGATACCCCACCCCCAGTTCTCTTAACATCTCCTTCTGTTTCTCACTCTCCACCGCTTGCGCC
>JBOFSC010000019.1:0-8934 GCA_051651345.1 Enterobacteriaceae bacterium | reverse complement strand
TACATCAGTATGTGATTCGGCTGGATTTGCGCGGCCAACAACGCTGCAACTTGAAAGACGACGGGTATAGCCCTGATTCTGGTAACAGGAATAACTTATTAAGGTTTTTTACCATGAATCAGACTCTTCTTGCTGAATTCGGTACCCCACGGCAACGTGTGCAGCGTGCCCTTGACGCAGTGCGTCAGGGTCAGGGTGTATTGGTACTGGATGATGAAAATCGTGAAAATGAAGGTGACCTCATCTTCGCTGCTGAATTCCTCACTGTGCCACAAATGGCGTTAACGATTCGTCATGGCAGTGGCATCGTCTGCCTGTGCATTACCGAGGAGCGTCGGCAGCAACTGGCGTTACCGATGATGGTGGAGAATAACTCCAGCCCTTATCAGACGGCCTTTACGGTCACGATTGAGGCGGCCAGCGGTGTGACGACCGGCGTGTCAGCGGCCGACAGGGTACGTACCGTACAGATGGCTATCGCCGATCAGGCAAAGCCGTCCGATCTGAATCGTCCGGGACATGTGTTTCCGTTACGGGCCCACCCCAATGGCGTGTTAAGCCGCGCCGGACATACCGAGGCCACCGTCGATCTCATGACGCTGGCCGGGTTAAAACCAGCAGGGATCTTATGTGAACTCACCAATGATGATGGTTCCATGGCCCGTACACCCGAGGTGGTAGCCTTTGCCAAACTGCATTGTATGCCGGTGTTGACGATTGAGGACCTGGTGGCCTGGCGCCAGTCGCTTACCCAGCAAGCCAGCTAATTTGCTGCTGTAAATATCGCCTCCCTGTTCAGGGAGGCATCAGCCTTAGTAATTTTGTAATAGCGCCAGACTAAAACACATCACTGACATCCCCACCAGTACGCCATAACTGGGATTGCTCTGTGGGTCCATCTTACGGGCCAGGGGCATGAGTTCATTGATGGAGAGGGCGACCATCACACCGGAAACCACAGACATCACCGCCGCCATAATATGGGGCGAGCTGTTGGCCCCCAGAAACAGAAAGGCCAGAATGCCGCCAAGAATTTCCGCACAACCAGACAACCCTGACCAAAACAGCGCCTGCCATTTGGAGCGGGTCACCGCATAGATGGGTGCCGCAATCGCCAGCCCTTCCGGGATATTATGAATCGCTACCGCCAGCGTAATACCAATACCTAACTCCAGATCGGCACTGGCAGTGACATAGGTGGCGATCCCTTCAGGGAAGTTATGCAGGCTGATACCTAAAGTGAGTAACACCGCAGTTCTTTTCAGCTTGCGCTGTAGTAGCTCCTCTTCGTTGTGTTCACTGCACTCGGGGTCATGAGCGTGGGCGTGAGGCAGACTTTTATCCAGGGCGAAATAGCCCAGCAACCCCAAAATAAACATGCCATAGACCAGAAAAGGTGAGATCCCTGGGGTTGCAATCGCAGCGGGTAACATCTCCATCAGGGAGATGAGTAGCATAATACCGGCAGCGAAACCGAGGGAGAAAGCCAGTAACCGATTCGAAGGCGCACGCCCGAGAATCCCCAGAAAGGAACCGATAAAGGTTGCCGCCCCTGCCAGCAGGGTCAGGAGTAAAGGAATGGTCATCAGGCCTCCTGTTAAATTATGAATGATAATTATTCTCTTTTATAGCCACATAGAAGATAGTGCCATGATGGTTAAAAGAAGCAAGTGACTATGGCCTATCAAAGCCATTATTTTTTAGGGAGTAGAGCGGTTTCCGGACAAAATGTGTCATCACACTCTGTCCGGAGAGAGAAAAGCAGAGCTTAATCGAGAATAATATGCGGATAAAAGCGTGACAGATCCTGGGTAATTAATTGACGATCTTCACGGATACCCATGCCACAGGGTTGATCATTCACCAGCCAGCTGCCGATCAGGGTATAGTTACCCTCAAAGCAGGGCAGGGGGTGAAACTGCTGCACGATCATCCCTTCTGCGCCATAGGGGCCCTCCACAGCAGCCACCTCTTTACCCTGTTCGATAATACGAATATTGGCCCCTTCGCGAGAGAACAGGGGTTTAACCACATAGTGATCCAGTTCCGGGTGCGGTTCATCAGCAAACCAGGCTGGCAGCAGATTAGGATGGTCCGGAAACATCTGCCATAACATAGGCAGCAACGCCTTGTTGGAGATAATGCTCTTCCAGGAGGGCTCCAGCCAGCGAACTCCGGCATCAGCCAGTTTGGTGGAGAAAATCTCCTGGAACATAAACTCCCAGGGATAGAGTTTGAACAGATTGCTGATCACCTGATCATCCACATCGGTAAACTGCCCTCTCTCCCCCAGGCCGATTTCATCCATATAGAGGAACAGGTTAGCGACACCGGCTTCACTGGCACAGTCTTGCAAGTATTGCACTGTACCGCGGTCCTCGTCGCTGTCCTGACAGCAGGCAAAATGCAGCAGATCACAACCAAACTGCTGTTTCAACTCTGCCAGGCGTTCGATGATCTTCTCATGCAGGCTATTGTATTGATCGGCCTGGGCAGGCAACAGGCCTGCCGCCATCTGATCTTCCAGCCACAGCCATTGGAACAGCGCGGTTTCAAACAGAGAGGTGGGAGTATCGGCGTTATTCTCCAGCAGTTTCGGAGGATGAAGACCGTCATAGGCAAAATCCATCCGCGAATAGAGAGAGGGTTGCGCCGTTAGCCAGGAGGAGCGTACAAACTCCCAACAGTGTTTGGGGATGCGGAATTTAGCCAGCAACTGCTCGCTGTTAACCACCTTATCCACCACCTGCAGACACATCTGATGTAACTCGGCAGTGGCATCTTCCACCTGTTCAACCTGCTGCAGGGTAAACTGGTAAAAGGCCCCTTCACACCAGTAGGGCTCGCCATGCATGGTGTGAAAAGAGAAGCCAAATTCAGCCGCTTTATCGCGCCAGTTTGAGCGCGGTGTAATGGAACGACGAATCATCAGAGTTAGCCGCCCATGGATCGGGAACCGGAGGTTCCGCTACTTTTACGCATCATGGTATTCTGCTTATTGACTGTTTCACCGAAACCGCCACGGGTAACGGTGGAGGTGGTGGCCGGTTTGGGGGCCATGGCACTCTTATCGACGGTCATGGTACGGCCATAACTGGCTGCGCCGTAACTGCGGCCACTGGCATCGACAAGCTTACCGTTCATCGGGCTGCCTGCGGATTTAGAGGTGAACAGCGGCTGCTGAGAATAGCCGCCACTCATCATCCGACCCATCATATAGCCTGCCAGCAGTGGCATCCAGGTGCCGCCACTTTGTTGCTGCACTTGCTGTTGTCCGGATTCAGTCTGAGTCTGAGGCGCACTGTTTTGTGCCACTTCAGTACACTCATTTTCGCCAAATTCCGCCACACAATCTGCTCTGGAAGCATATTTGGGCGCAGTTTTGGCCGCCTCCTGCAAGGCTGCCTGATAAGATTGCTGACACTGCTGTGCCAGGGAGGGGTTAACTGCACTGCAGTCATCGGCATTTTGATACAGGGTGACACTTTGGTCTGCCTGCTCACAGCCGGTAAGAAGTAGGGTGACACTCATAGCCAGGGCTATCGGTGTCAGTGGATAGAGCCTGCTTGCCTTGCGGAAAGCCTCTTTATTAATCTGGTTGGTCCTTTTCATCGCGGTATTTTCCTGTTGCCAGAGTCAATGATTCACAATAAATGTTAAGGGCGCGCCGGTGCGACGATATCCGGTTGTGTGGATACGGGCGCACCAAGATCGGCATTCAGTTGTACCAGGTCCTCAGCATTAAGCGTACCGGTAGCTGATTTTATGTTTAACAGGCTGATCAGATAGTTGTAACGCGCGCTGGAGAGCTGCTGCTTAGCATTATATAAATTGGTGGTGGCAGTGAGCACATCCACGATGGTGCGGGTGCCCACATGATAGCCCGCTTCAGTGGCATCCAGAGAGCTCTGGGCGGAGACTTCCGCCTGCTCATACGCTGAGATAGAACTGATCGCCGCCACGGTATTGTTATAGGAAGAGCGTAAATTATTGACCACCGAGCGGTGGGCACTCTCCAGACCTTCGCTGGAAGCGACAAACTGATACTGCGCCTGTTTCACCTGTGAGGAGGTAATGCCACCACTATAGATCGGCAGATTGAACTGCACGCCGACCGTGGTTTGTCCATCGGTGGGATTGTTTTCCACAGAAGGAGTGCTGTCAAAAGTCCCTTTATTGTTGGTCTTACTCAGGCTGGTGCCCGCTTTCAGATCCAGGGTGGGATAGTGTCCGGTCTCAGACAGTTTGATCTGCTCACGGGCCACATCCTGACTTAAGCGGGCGGTAAGCAATGACAGATTACGTTGCTCAGCCTCTTTCAGCAGTGGCTCAATCTTGCCGGGCTTGCTGGTTTTAAAACGCTTCACATCCAGAGAACCCAGTTGGTTATAGTACACTCCACTGATCTTGCGCAGATCTTCGGTGGCATTGTTTAAATTGTTACGTGCCGTGACTTCGTTAGCCAGTACCAGATCATATTGCGCGCGGGCGTTTTGCACATCGGTAATGGCAGTCAGGCCAACATTAAACTGCTGGGTAACCTGATCCAGTTGCTGATAGACCGCCTGCTTATTGGCTTCGGTAAAGATCAGCGAGTCAATGGCTGCCAGTACCTTAAAATAGGCGGTGGCCGTATTCAAAATTAACTGCTGGTCCGTTGTCTGATAAGCCACATCCTGCACACCGGCCTGCTTTTCGGTAATATTAAGCTTCTTCCACAGGGACATATCAAACAGGGTTTGTGTCAGGGAAAGAGTACCATCCGCCAGATCCCTTTTCTTACCGCTGCTATCTTTATAACCACGGTTGATGGTGTAACTGCTGCCCAGACCCAGTTGTGGTAACAGGCTGCCCCTTGACTGATTGATCTGTTCAAAGGCGGAATCGCGTTGTGCAGCGGCCTGGCGCAGATCGGGATTGCTTTCTTTCGCCTGCTGATAAACTTCCAGCAAGTTTTCTGCCGGACTGGACAGGCTGAATCCGGCAAGAGCCAAACCCATTGTGAGAGACAACAGCTTTTTCATTGAAACTCCTTGTGATGCAGCTATAGGGTAGACCCCAGAGTGTTCAGACTGTGCCAGCCAGTTGAAACCATAGGCATCAGTTTAATGCTGGCAATAAATAGTGACCGATTCTAACAGACTCTGTGGCCGATAAAAGATGGCAGAGTGTGCTTTTACATTTATTTGCCTTGCTCAGGCTGCCTATCTTACCGCAAAATCTTCTGCTATAGGTGTGGTAACCGATAAATTAAGACAATTAGGGGCTTTTAAGTATGACATTAAGTAAAACGTCTCCCGTAAAATTTACCCGTAAAGATATTGAGATGATCTCCAGTAAGCCGCTGTATCAGGGCTTCTTTACGCTGAATGATTTTCGCTTTCGCCATCCTCTGTTTCAAGGGGGAACCAGCAAGGAGATCTCCCGGGAAATATTTGAGCGCGGCCAGGCGTCCGTATTACTGCCCTATGATCCGCTAAGGGATCAGGTGGTATTAATCGAGCAGTTACGTATTGCGGCGCTGGATCATCCGGTGTCGCCCTGGTTGCTGGAGATGGTGGCTGGCATTATCGAGCCAGGTGAGACGGTAGAGGAGGTGGCCCGCCGGGAAGCGCAGGAAGAGGCAGGGCTGGAAGTGCAACGCTGTAAGCCGATTTTAAGTTATCTGGCAACGCCAGGGGGCACAACAGAGCGTCTCTACATCTCTGTGGGAGAAGTGGATGCCAGTCTGGCCAGTGGCGTGCACGGTTTGGCGGAAGAAAACGAAGATATACTGGTGCATGTGGTCAGCCGCGAACAAGCTTACCTCTGGGTGAAAGAAGGGGTTATCGATAATGCGGCCTCCGTTATCGCTCTGCAGTGGTTGCAATTGAACTACCGCAAACTACAAAAAGAGTGGTTGGCACAATAAACCAATTCCCTTCTCCCTGCGGAGGGAGAAGGGATAAAAGGATCAGGGGTGGAGACGAATCTCCGCTTTAGTAAATGTAATATTTGTATCCTGTGATGTGAGCAACTGATTATCGATTGTGACAGTGCTGGTTGCAGCAAATGAGCCAGTGCTGTACAGGGCGACAAATAAGAAAGGACAAATGAGTCGCCGGGCTATTATAAATCGGGTTGGATATTTTATAGTGTATGGAATTAATACAGAATGTTGCGTAAAAACATGACTCCGTAATAGCTGTTTATATTCAGCTCGCGGTGGATATACGGAAACATGTAAAAAATGTGTGTGAGTCAACAGATTTTCTAATGTGAAGCAGAGTACAATAATTCAAATAGTATCTTTAATTTGACGAACAAAAGCAGTGACCGAGAGATAGCAAAGGATATTCATTGGAAAGCCTGTTCAACCCACCTGTGATGCAGGATGAGACCATTAAAGTCTTGCAGTTAACGGATACCCATCTGTTTGCCACGAAACAGGAGATTCTGTTGGGGGTCAATACCTATCACAGCTATAATGCTGTGCTACAGGCTATTGTCCGGCAGCAGGAGCAGTACGATTTGGTGGTTGCCACAGGGGATTTGGCGCAGGATCACTCTCCGGCGGCCTATCAACATTTTGCCGAGGGAATACGGCATCTGCAGATGCCCTGTGTCTGGTTGCCGGGCAATCACGATTTTCAGCCGGTGATGGCACAGACCTTTGCCAGCTGCGGTATCTCGCCGTGTAAACAGGTGCTGCTGGGACGTTACTGGCAACTGATTTTGCTCGATAGCCAGGTGCATGGGGTCGCCCATGGGGAATTGAGTGACTATCAGCTTGAGTGGTTACAACGTTGTTTGGATCAATATCCGGAGCGTCAGGTACTGTTACTGCTGCATCATCATCCTGTGGCGGCGGGATGCTCCTGGCTTGATCAACTGGGTCTGCGTAATGGGCATATGTTGGCTGAGGTGGTAAAACGCTACCCGCAAATACGGGCGCTGTTGTGTGGTCATATCCATCAGGAACTGGATATGCAGTGGCATGGTGCGCGTCTGTTGGCTGCCCCTTCAACCTGTATTCAGTTTAAACCGCACAGCACCAACTTTTCCCTGGACAGGGTAGCGCCGGGCTGGCGTTCCCTGGAACTCTACGCGGATGGCTCCTTCCACACTGAAGTGCATCGTTTAGCCAGTAATGAATTTATGCCTGATATGGAGTCGAATGGTTACTGATGGCGATTCTTTTCTATTTGCACGGTTTTAACAGCAGCCCGCAATCCGCCAAGGCCCGCAACCTGCGCGCCTGGCTGGCAGAGCAGCATCCTGAACTCACCATGGTGGTACCGCAACTGCCTGTTGATCCAGAGCAGGCGGCGCAGCTGATGTTACAGGTGCTGCAACAGTATCAGGGCCTGCCTGTCGGGTTGGTCGGCTCCTCTCTGGGCGGTTACTACGCCACCTGGTTATCACAGCGCTATCTGCTGCCTGCGGTGGTGGTCAATCCGGCGGTACGCCCGTTTGAGTTACTGCGTGGCTATTTGGGTCATAATGAAAACCCCTACACCGGCCAGCAGTACCAACTGCAACAGCATCACCTCGATGCGTTGCGGGCGATGCAGATAAACCAACTCACTGCGCCGCACCTGTTGTGGCTGTTACAACAGGAGGGTGATGAAGTGCTCGATTATCGCCAGGCTATGGATTACTATCGGGATTGTCGCCGCACGCTGGAGCCGCAAGGCAGCCATGCTTTTGTCGGTTTTGAGCGTTATTTTGCCCCAATAATGGATTTTTTGCAGCTTAACGGTGAGTAATCTGGCGCTCCATAGCGATGTTAGGCTATGCTCCTCAACATGTTGTCAACCCGATACGCAATACTCAAACAATGACTCAATCCAGTTATAATGCTGAAGCCATTGAGGTTCTCAGTGGCTTGGAGCCGGTTCGCCGCCGCCCTGGTATGTATACAGATACCACCCGTCCCAACCATTTGGGACAGGAAGTGATCGATAACAGTGTGGATGAAGCACTGGCCGGTCATGCCCGTCGTATAGAAGTGATCCTGCATGAAGATCAATCCCTCGAGGTGATCGACGACGGACGCGGGATGCCGGTGGATATTCATCCGGAAGAGGGGGTAAGTGGGATCGAATTGATCATGTGCCGTCTCCATGCCGGGGGGAAATTCTCCAATAAAAATTACCGCTTTTCCGGTGGCTTGCATGGGGTCGGTATCTCGGTGGTTAATGCCCTCTCTACCCGCCTTGAAGTGACGGTGCGCCGTGACGGACAGGTCTGGCAGATGGCTTTTGCCCACGGGGAAAAGGTGGAAGAGTTGCAGGTCACCGGTACTTGTGGCCGACGCAACAGCGGCACACGGGTCCGCTTCTGGCCCGATGTCAGCTACTTTGACAGCGCCAAATTTTCCGTCAGCCGCCTGACTCATCTGCTGAAAGCCAAAGCCGTGTTGTGTCCTGGCCTTGAGATTATCTTCCGCGACAAAGTTAATGGTAACGAACTGCAGTGGTGCTATCAGCACGGACTGAACGAATATCTGCAGGAGAGTGTGGCGGAGCTGATCACCCTGCCGGAAACTCCCTTCTCCGGTGATTTTACCGGTGACAGCGAAGCGGTGGAGTGGGCGCTGCTGTGGCTGCCCGAGGGGGGGGAGATGCTCACGGAGAGCTATGTCAACCTGATCCCCACTCCACAGGGCGGTACCCATATCAATGGATTGCGCCAGGGATTACTGGAAGGGATGCGCGAGTTCTGTGAATTCCATAATCTGCTGCCGCGGGGAGTCAAACTGTCGGCGGAGGATATCTGGGAACGCTGTGCTTATGTGTTGTCGGTGAAAATGCAGGATCCGCAATTTGCCGGTCAGACCAAAGAGCGCCTCTCGTCACGCCAGTGTAATACCTTCGTCTCTGCGGTGGTGAAAGATGCCTTCAGTCTGTGGCTCAATCAGAATATGCAGGTGGCGGAACAACTGGCTGAGAT
>JBOFSC010000018.1:0-1729 GCA_051651345.1 Enterobacteriaceae bacterium | reverse complement strand
AGTTAATGCAAAAGAAGCGATCAGTTCACCGGAGGCTAATCTGGGCAGATAACATTTTTTTTGCTCTTCAGTGCCATCGATAATCAACCCCTGTGAGCCAATGCCATTGTTAGTGCCAATAATGGAGCGGAATGCAGGTGACGTTTTCCCTAATTCAAATATGACCAGGACTTCCTCTTCCATGGTTAACCCTAAGCCACCATAATTTTCCGGAATGGTCAGACCGAACAAACCCAGAGACTTCATTTCGGCAATAATTTCAGCAGGTATTTCATCTGTATCAGCGACAATCTTTTCGCAAGGAACCAAACGGTTATTAACAAAACGAGTCACTGTGTTTAACAAAATGTTCATTGTTTCCTGGTCACGAATCACATTATACCTCCAATGGGCGTTTTACAATAAATTGTAATTATTAAGTTGATAATAATTAGCAATATCATTATGAACTAACTAATTATTGATGTAAACAAAAACACCTCATAATTAACAATTAAACAACAAGGGTTAACCAGGTATATGACAGCTGTCAGTTGGTTATTGCATAGACAAAATGGCGATAACGTTATAGCGAAGGGATCTGCTCTGGCAATATCAATGCGGTTGCTGCTTGGATCACACTTTTATGGTATAGTTAAAACCTTGGGCATACGGGCCCACAGCTTACTTGCAGGCCAACAAGTCAAAGAGGGATAGTGCTCTATGGGCGATCTTGCCAGAGAAATCACGCCGATTAATATCGAAGAAGAACTGAAGAGTTCCTATCTGGATTACGCGATGTCTGTGATTGTCGGACGTGCGTTGCCAGATGTACGTGATGGGTTGAAACCGGTACACCGGAGAGTGCTCTACGCCATGAGCGTTCTGGGGACGGAGTGGAATAAACCCTACAAAAAATCAGCCCGTATTGTCGGTGATGTGATAGGTAAATATCACCCCCATGGCGATACGGCGGTCTACGATACCATAGTGCGTATGGCGCAACCTTTCTCGTTGCGTTACATGCTGGTAGACGGGCAGGGCAACTTCGGTTCAGTCGATGGCGACTCTCCGGCAGCAATGCGTTATACCGAAGTGCGTATGGCGAAAATTGCCCAGGAGTTGTTGGCGGATCTGGATAAAGAGACGGTGGATTTCGTGCCTAACTATGATGGCACTGAGCAGATCCCCGAGGTGATGCCAACCCGCCTGCCGAATCTGTTGATCAACGGTTCCTCCGGTATCGCGGTGGGGATGGCGACCAATATTCCGCCCCATAATATCACCGAAGTGATCGATGGTTGTCTGGCGTATATTGAAGATGAAGATATCTCGATTGAAGGCCTGATGGCCTATATTCCCGGTCCGGATTTTCCCACTGCGGGCATTATCAATGGCCGCAGGGGCATCGAGGAAGCCTATCGTACCGGGCGTGGCAAGCTGCATCTGCGTGCCCGTGCCGATATCGAATGCGATGAGAAGAGTGGTCGCGAAACCATTATCGTTAATGAAATCCCTTACCAGGTTAATAAAGCACGTCTGATTGAAAAGATTGCCGAACTGGTGAAAGACAAACGCATTGAAGGCATCAGTGCGCTGCGCGATGAGTCTGATAAAGATGGGATGCGTATTGTTATCGAAGTGAGACGCGATGCGGTAGGGGAAGTGGTGCTGAATAACCTCTATTCCCAGACGCAGATGCAGGTCTCTTTTGGTATCAATATGGTGGCCCTGTCTCAGGGGCAGCCGC
>JBOFSC010000017.1:0-2834 GCA_051651345.1 Enterobacteriaceae bacterium | reverse complement strand
CTGGTAGATATTGACCTGTGCCTGACTGCCCACATTAAAGCTATTCCAGTTCACTACTGCACTGCTGCTGCTTTGCTGGATATTCATGGTGGCAGCAGACTGGCTAATAGTCGCCTGGCCGCCGACCACCTGGCCGCCGATTGGCAATTCCTGCGGCGCAGGGGCCGCTGCCCCCGCCGACTGCATCATAAAATGTAACAAGATAAATAACGCCAGATGGCGTAACTGACCGGGTAACTGTGTTTTCCCAGAAAGATGATGTCCATGACCTGTGACGTCTCGGCTACGTTTGCCTCTGGCTGTACAGATTTCTGCGACCGCCACCCAGGTACGGGTGATTTCACTCCAGATCAGGCGATATATCTTGTTCATAATGAAATCCGGATAACATAGAGAAGCACAAGGTAAAAAACACCTGTATGACGGTTCATAAGGTGTTAGTTACGGGTTTGCTGCAGTCACACAGCGTCACAACAAGCAATGCTGCTATCCTGAGGCGAGAAATTGGTTGAAAGTCAGTAAAGTTACTGCTTCATATTAAGATTAATCGTTATCTGACTGATATTTCACGGTCACTCAATGAAATCATAAGAAATGGGATACACTCTAGCCTTTATTTGTATAAGTATAGCTTATCAATAAAAGTACCCAGGATTTTTTTTCGGTTTGTGTAATCTGTACAAGACTCGCTCCTCCCCCTGCCAGGGCATAGGTATCTACACAAAAAGGAGAGCGGGTTAATTCCCCTCCCCCATCACAAAGATGTGTAGATACCTATGCTGCCAGGGGAGGGAGCTAACTCTTTTTAACATTACCCAGAATGAAGGGTCTCCTGAGTAATGGTCACCGGGATCACCTTATCCGCCATATGAATTTCCAGGTGCAGAGGCAGGACACCCTTAGGCAGATGCGGAATATCGATAGCCAGACTGTGGGGATTAAAGTGGATCCAATCCGGTATCGGGCCTCCGCCCGGCATCGTCAAAATGGGTATCCCACCGATTGAACCACTCATCATCTGCAACTGCATTTGCGGTAACACCCCACCCCAAGTCCCTTGTGATTTGACTTGTAAGGGGACTATCAGACCTTGTGTCTGTTCATTGAGATCTTTAAGTAACAGTTCACCGGGAGGCAGACTATGACCAAATTCATCCCTTACCTCCACGCCCCCACCGAGTCCCAGAGCCGATATTCTGTCTGAAGAGTTATCTGCCCCACCATTTTGCTGCGACATGGGCTGCATTTGTTGTACACCGAAACGATTATCGGGATAGAGGGTAAAGGTTTCTCCCCTTTGTGCGTTCGGATTTACCGGCTGGGGCAGAATCAGCAGATGACCATTAACAAAGGTGATCATATAGTTAAGGCTGGACAGGCCGGAAAGTGAAATCACATAACCGCCGCTGGCAATCGCGCCCTGGCTGTTACCGCCATAGAGAAGAACGCCCTCTAATACAGTGCTGTCCTCTCCGGGAACAAATCCATGATAAACAACCCCATTGCCGCCTTTAAAAGGCACCCCACTGTAGTTGGCGCTGAGATTATTGGCCGTTATCATCAGGGGGGCTGGTAAAATAGAGGCTGAGGCGCAGGCCGATGACGGGACCAGACTATAGTCACCACTGTGCGCTCCAGTCAGATTAATATTGCTAATGCTTATCGTTTTATTTGCGCCTGCGCTGGCCGTGGTGAATGCAGAATTATAACTGAGTGTGACCAGATCGCCGGTAATAATATTGCTGGCGACAGTGACGGTGGCTACGGTAGTGCCATCATAGGTCTTGTTATTGCCGCTAAAAGTCAGACTCAGTGGCAAAGGTGTAATATTGGCCGTGGTGGTAGATTGAGTGCTAATCATATAGTTACTGGCATCTGTCCCGGCAATTGTGCCTATCAGCGTGACGGTTTTACCGGTCCCCACCTGACTGTCACTAAAAGTACCCACCAGGCCTGAAATATAGACATCATCGTGACCTATCAAACCGGTAAAGGTGGCACCAATATTATTCATCACCGCAGAAGTGATTCCATCGTACACCTTGTCATCCGCTGTAAAGCCAGAAATGACCAGGGGCGCGGCGTTGATCACGCCATCGGTACCGTTAAAGATGCTGCAACTCAGCACATAGTCATTGCTGTCTGTGCCACTTAATGTGAGGGTATTTAAGACGTAACTGAGGCCCGTGCCCACACCCTTGCCCGCGTAGTTACCACTGCCGGTGATCAGCACCGTCTGGCTGTCATTACCCATAGCGCCGCTGTAGCTGAGATTGGCACCAGAAATGGTGATCGTGCTGTCATAGGTTTTACTGACGGTGGCTCCCTGAAGGGTCAGGGTGGCGGGCGTGATAATGCCATTGCTGCCATTAAAGGTGCTGCAGCTCAGGATATAATCATTGCTGTCCGTACCGCTTAGTACCAGGCTGGTGAGTGAGTAACTTAACCCCGTACCCACATCCTTGTTGGCGTAATTGCCACCGCCGGTGATCAGCACCGTCAGGCTGTCATTACCCTGGGCTCCACTGTAGCTGACTGCCGCACCGGACAGGGTGGTGGTACTGTCATAGACTTTGCTGACATTACTGGCACTTAATACCGTCAGGGGCGCGGGGGTGATCACGCCGTTGCTGCCATTAAAGGTGCTGCAGCTCAGCACATAATCATTGCTGTCGGTGCCGCTCAGCACCAGGCTGGTGAGTGAATAACTTAAGCCTGTGCCCACATCCTTGCTGGCGTAGTTGCCGCCGCCGGTGATCAACACCGTCAGACTGTCATTGCCCTGGGCGCCACTGTAACTGACCGCCGCGCCGGACAGGGTGGTGGTGCTGTCA
>JBOFSC010000016.1:0-4774 GCA_051651345.1 Enterobacteriaceae bacterium | reverse complement strand
TGTTGTCCTGCTGGCAGGACTGACAGCGCTTGTGCTTCTGATTAATCCCAACAGCTTCCGTGGCGAAATCGCGCGCCAGGTGCAACAGAGCAGCGGCTATCAGGTCATCATTGATGGCGATCTACGCTGGCACGTCTGGCCTCAACTCAGTATTCTCGCGGGCCGGGTGACAGTCACGGCACCGATGGCAGCGCAGCCAGTTGCCACTGCCGATAATCTCCGTCTTGATGTCAAATTATGGCCACTCCTCTCTCACCAACTGGTTATCGACCACATCCTGCTTAAAGGCGCCGTGATCCGCCTGACGCCTGACAGTGAAGCGCAACAGAGCGCCAGTGCACCGGTTTCGCCGGCATCTCAATCAACCAACAGTAACGAAAGCCAGAGTCTCTGGAACTGGAATATCAACACCATTGAAGTGTCTGATGGCGTTCTGGTGTGGCAAAAAAAGCAAGGGGAGCAGCTTAATATCCGTGAACTCAATTTATCCTTTAACCGCCAGGAAAAAAACCAGGCGAATTTGCAACTAAGTGGCACCCTCAACCGCGACCAGAAAGAGCTCAAACTGTCGTTGCAAAGTGAAATAGTGAGAGATCCTCAGGCAGACAACTCTTCACTTAATATCAGTGAGTTAAAGTATCAACTACAAGGTGCTGGTATTCCGCAGCAAGGCATTCAGGGGCAGGGAACTCTGCAACTGAACTATCAGGGCGCGAAACATTTGTTTACAGTTAACGCTATGAATTTTGAGCTAAATGGTGCTCAATTGCAGGGAGCGGCAACCGTTAAGTTGGGTGATGCGCCTGAGATCGCGCTGAGTTTATCGTCGCCTGAGGTGAAGATAGGGAAAGTAAACGATGCGGCAACGGAACAAAATCAGCAAGATAAAACCAATAGTCAGCCGGTGGATGCAAGGCGGGGTGATAGCTTAAAGACTTATGACACCGCAGAGTTGACACAAGCGCTGGATAGCCTGAAGGGGTTCAAAGCCAATCTTCAATTAAAGATTGCTGACCTTGCTTATCAAGGGACAACGGTCAGGCAGTTCGTACTTGATGTGGAAAATCATCAGGGGCAGATCAAATTAAACAAACTGGCTGGCGAGGTGTTTGGCGGTCAGGTAGAAGTCAACGGAACAATGCAACCCGCAGAGCAAAACTACAGAATGGAATTGCAGTCACATATACAGAATCTGCAGTTGCAACCGATGCAGGAAGCTTTTAATCTTCCGGGCACGGTGGTGGGTCGATTGTTTTTGCAGGGCAGTTTTCAACATTATGGCGTAGATTTTGCCCTGAAAACCTGGCAGGGTGATATCAACAGTACGCTGAACAGTGTGCGGCTTAATGGGCTCAATATTCAGCAGATTATTCAGCAGAGTGCTGAACGAGTCAGCAGCAATATCAGAGGCAGGGACAGGTACGAGCGCTACACCGAAGTACAGGAGATTGTCGCTGAAGGTAAGCTGCTTCAGGGAGGGCTCGTACAGTTAAGGCGTTTAGTTGCGAACTCACCGATTTTGCAGGTGGCCGGAGCAGGGGATGTTAACCTGCTGCAGCAGCGGTGTGATCTTGAATTGAAAGTCAGAGTAAAAGGTGACTGGCGCGGGAAAGCAGAACTGGTGAAGTTGTTGAGTGATACAGCGATCCCCATGCGAATTTATGGACCATGGAAAGAACTTCAGTATCGGGTGGAGGTTGATAAGCTGTTGCAAGATCAACTAAAAACCAGAGGAAAGGAGTTGCTGGAGGGATTGTTGCAGAGGATTAGGTAGGGTTCTGCACAAAGTCGTTGATGTTGAAGTAGGGTGATAGGGAATTGGAATTGAGAAATTATAGAGATGTAGCACATGGATGCAGAAGTCAGTGCACTGGTAGCTGGGAGCCAGGGGCGGTAGCGTAAAATTATTATGACTGGCGTATAGGCATTTTTACAAGGATACCATTTTATTAAGTATACTATGCTTGTGATTATCGGTTGTGATTTAAGGTAATAACTCAATCAATTAATAAGGTAGAGTTTTAATAATTTATTGAGTTTAGTTATGAAGATAAGGTTATCCAGTCTAGTGCAGCGTCTTTTCGTTCTTCAAATTTGTTACATTCCAGATTGAACACCTAAATTTTACAAATTTGTGCAGTTCAAACACGTCCATTTACAGCGAATTTTAATCATATGAGATCTGTAACAGGCAGGTGAAGTATTATCTGAATGCTATTAAATTTATATATCTTACTAAGAAATTGTTGAAAATTAGAGAGTGTGAACAGAAAATGCAATTGAATGAAATTAAACTAGCAATCATTGGGCTTGGATACGTTGGTTTGCCTTTAGCTGTTGAATTTGGACGCATTCGTCAAGTGATAGGTTTCGATGTCAATAGAGAACGAATCGAAGAATTAAAGTCAGGCAATGACCATACTCTGGAGATAAGTCAGGAAGAACTCTCAAACGCAAAGCACCTGACGACTTATACAATAAATATAGAGGAATTAAGAAATTGTAACTGTTTCATTATTACAGTACCGACTCCAATTGACAAGTATAAGCGACCAGATCTTAGTATGTTGTATGATGCAAGTAAAGCTATTGGGAAAATTCTTAAGAAAGGTGATATCGTAATCTACGAATCAACGGTATATCCGGGATGCACTGAAGAAGATTGTGTTCCGATATTAGAGCTGTATTCTGGGCTTAAATTTAATAAAGATTTTTTCTGCGGCTATAGTCCTGAGCGTATTAATCCTGGAGATAAAAAACATCGTGTTACCTCGATAAAAAAAGTTACATCAGGTTCGACTGCTGAAGTTGCTGATTTAATTGATCTACTTTATAACGAAATTATCACAGTTGGCACCCATAAAGCAGAGAGTATCAAGGTTGCAGAGGCGGCTAAGGTAATTGAAAATACACAGCGTGACCTTAATATTGCTCTTATCAATGAGTTAGCACTAATATTCAATAAGATGGGTATTGACACAGAAGCGGTTCTTAAAGCTGCTGGTAGTAAATGGAATTTCTTACCTTTTAGCCCTGGATTAGTTGGTGGCCATTGCATTGGAGTCGATCCTTATTATCTCACATATAAAGCCCAATCAATTGGTTACCATCCAGAAATTATTCTGGCTGGTCGACGTTTAAATGATAGCATGGGAATATATGTCGTAGCACAGCTAATTAAAGTAATGGCTAAAAAAAGTATCCAAATAGATGGAGCAAAAATTCTCATTATGGGATTTTCTTTTAAGGAGAACTGCCCAGATCTGCGTAACACACGTGTGGCTGATATTGTAACAGAACTGAAAGATTATAACTGCAATATAGATGTTTATGACCCATGGGTTAGAGTGGAAGAAGCTCAAAAAGAATATGGAATCTTGCCTGTCATTGAACCGAAAACAGATTACTACGATGCGATAATTTTAACTGTGGCTCATGAGCAATTTAAGGGGTTGGGGGCAGCTACCATCCGCTCATTCGGAAAGCCAACAGCAGTTTTGTATGATCTAAAATATATACTTGCTGCCAATGAATCAGATTTAAGGTTATAAATATGATAGCTTATGAAGCTCTTCAGCAGAAATTGATATGTACACAAAGCACCTGGTTAGTCACAGGGGTAGCTGGATTCATAGGTAGTAATTTACTGGAAAAGTTACTTAAACTAAATCAGCGTGTTGTAGGGTTAGATAATTTTAGCACTGGCCACCAGCGCAATTTTAATGAGGTACAAAGATTAGTTAAGCCAGAACAGTGGCTAAATTTTCAGTTTATCAAAGGAGACATTTGCGATTTAGCAGCCTGCCAGCAAGCCTGCAATGGAGTAGATTATGTATTACATCAAGCTGCTCTGGGTTCTGTACCACGGAGTATTGAAGATCCTATAACTACTAATTATAGCAACATAAATGGTTTTTTAAATATGCTTGTGGCAGCGCATGATGCAAAAGTAAAGAGTTTTGTGTATGCTGCAAGTAGTTCCACTTACGGTGACCATCAAGATTTACCAAAAATTGAGGACAAAATAGGAAAACCTATGTCACCCTATGCGGTAACGAAGTTGGTTAACGAGCTTTATGCAGATGTGTTTACTCATACGTATGGAATCAAAACAACGGGTCTGCGTTATTTTAATGTGTTCGGTCGTCGCCAAGATCCTGAAGGTACATACGCAGCAGTAATACCAAAATGGATTTCTGCTATGCTCAATAATACAGAAATTTTTATAAATGGTGATGGTGAGACAAGCAGGGATTTTTGTTACATTGATAACGTCATTCAGGCTAATTTACTTGCCGCAACTACTACTGACAATGAAAGTCTAAGTCATCAAGTGTATAATGTTGCTGTAGGGGAACGTACCAGTCTGACCCAGCTTTACTCCCATCTACAGAACAATCTTATTAACCATATCCCAAGTATCAAAGAATCTAAACCTATTTATAGAGAGTTCAGAGCAGGAGATATACGCCATTCATTAGCAGATATCAGTAAAGCCCAAAGCTTGCTTGGATATATGCCAACGCATAAAGTTAATGATGGTTTAAAGGAGGCTTTAGGATGGTATATGGATTTTTTTAATGGCTGTGTAAGGAATCTGTAACACAAATCATTCATTAGTACTTTGCATATGTTGGCATTATACGTAGGATCTTTAGGATCAACCAACTGATAACGATAGAAAAAATGACGTATTTTTAGAAAAAAGAGTGGAAAGTGTGCTGTGATCATGATCAAATGATCATTCGCCAAAACAACCAACACAACCACAGCA
>JBOFSC010000015.1:0-3899 GCA_051651345.1 Enterobacteriaceae bacterium | reverse complement strand
TTTTTTGCGACTCATGGTCAACGAGCTCATCCCAGGCGAGATCAGAAAAGTATGTTGCTATCGTTAGGTCTTAGTATTTACCCTGTAATGAATTAAAGGTACATCAATGTGTTATGAGCTTAAGTACCTACATATGATCCCCCTTTAGTTGCCAGTTCTGTATTTCATTACGAATTTGAATTTATTCATCCATTTTCTGATGGCAATGGTCGTATGGGCCGGTTGTGGCAAACACTTATTTTGCATCACTGGCATCCAGTATTCTCTCGTATTCCGGTAGAAAGTCTGGTACATGAACACCAGACCTCATATTATGAAGCCATACGCCTCAGTGCAGGCAAAGCAGGCTGCTCACCCTTTATTGAATTTATGCTTACAATGATAAAGGATGCGATACATCTGAGTTATCGGATAACAGAAAAAGGGATGATGTTCAAAGGCGAATATTGAGATGATTAATATTGGGGGCTATTTTAGCCCCCTCTCCTCTTTATTTGTTTCGCAGCGTACTTAATCTGCGGCACGCCTCCTCAACCACTACCGGGTTGTGTGCATAGCAGACACGGAACCAGCCGGGTTCGGCAGCATCAAATAGCTGACCCGGGGAGATATTGATCTTCAGTTCACTATAAATTTTACGCCACAACACATGCTCAGCAGCAAACTCGTGCTGTGGTAAATAGGGGGCAAAATTGGCGAACACAAAGATCCCTCCCTGAGCCGGCAACGTTTCCACACCAATCTGCTCCAGTCCATTTTTAATCAGCTGATACCCGGCACGCATTCTGTCACGGCTGGTTTGCAGCACCGCAGGTAATTCAGGCGCGCTGAGCAAGTCAGTGAGCAGGGCCTGAGTATGGGTGGAAACTGCGGAGTAGTAAGCCAGTGCCTGCATCGCCTTAAGCACAAAAGGATTATGCGAGATCGCAAAACCAGTACGGAAACCGGACAGGGCAAAATCTTTGGCAAAACTGCTGGTAACATGCACGCGATGTAGATAGTTATCTGGTACCTGACTCAGGGTACTGTGCCACTTTGCCTGCGGATCATGGATGGTCTGGGCATAGATCTCATCAGAGATCAGGTCCAGATCATTCTCCATGCAGAAGGTAATCAGATTATTAATCGCCTCAGGAGTGTAGACGGTGCCCACCGGGTTGTTGGGCGATGAGAACAGCACCGCGCGAACCCGTTTACCGGCTTTTTTCTGTTCAGCCAGCGCTGTTTCAAAAGGTGCTTTTGCCAGATCGCTGCCGCTGTGTACGCCCACCAGATAGACTTTGGCGCGGTCAGTAAAGTCATCGACAAAACCGGAGTAATAAGGCGTCGGCACCAGAGCGACATCATCAGGATCGCCCAGCACGGTGGCCAGCATCTCCAGAGCCAGAGAGCAACCGGCACCGATAACGATGTTATCCGGGCTGATCTGCCTGGGTGAGGGTGGCGGAAAAATCAACTTTTGCCAATAGTTGGCGATAGCCGTACGAAACTCAAGGCTACCCTGAAAATAGTCATAGTGAATATTTTTGGCTTTAAGCACCATCCGGTTCTGCACGGTGTGAAGTAGCTTAATCACTTCATCGTTAACCAGATGTGTTTCGGCCGTTCCCATGTTGATATGACCCTGGGGATTGTTTACAGGATGGTAGACATCACTCAGGGTATCGAAGTGGGCCTGTACCAGAGGCGGCATATCACGAACATACGATTGACCACGTTTAGACAGATGCTCTTTCATAGTCATACCTCTATTCCAGATTCTGCTCGGTCATAATACCAGGACGAACACCCAGCCCCATGGAGGCATCTATACTACAGCCATGTAACACGGTAGACTCCTCCTGCAACAGCTGATGCAACCAGTAGGAGATCTCTTCGGGCTGAATCAGACGTTTTTTCGGCAGGCTCTGTTCAAAGTGCTTACGCTCCTCCTTTTGCATATGCGCCAGAGTGCTGGCGGTAAACATGGGGGTCTCCGTTGCCCCGGGGCAGATCACAAATACATCCAGCGGGGTATGGGTATTTTCGGCTGCCAGTTGCCTGGCCAGAAAACTCACCGCCGCCTTGCTCATGCCATCACTCAGCGTAAATTTCGGGAAAGCCGAAACACCACCGCCAACGGATGAAACGAAGATCAGTTTAGTGGGACTCTCTTTACTGAGCAGTTTGTCCTGGACCGCCTTATAAATCCACAATGGCCCCAGGGCATTAACCCGCAGCATAGCTTCATCATTTTTGGCGCCAAAAGGGTCGTTCTGGTCGGCATAGCCTTTGACAGTGGCTGAACCCAGCGCAGCGTTAAAAATAATGCCATCCCACTCATGTTGTGTCAGGAATGAGGCATTTTTAATCGCTTCGGGGTCCCCCTGATCCAGTTTATGGCCAAATACCTGGCCCGGATATTGTGCTGCAAACTCTTCTGCAATTTTAGCTGACTGACGATAGGTAATATGGACTTCATAGCCTTTTTGGGCCAGTAAATGGACAGATGTAGCGCCAATTCCCTGGGTTCCCCCGGTAATCAGCACTTTTTTACGACGATTTGCCATAGTAGTCTCCTTGTTACCTGAAACCCGTTATTTTCAACTTACTGCACAGCAGTAATAAAGAAATCGGTAAGTGTATTTTTTGTAAAATGGTGTAAAAAATGTTGCACGTTCTTTTCTACTTAAAACAGGGGAAATAAGCAAGATCTTTTGTCAAAACAACCTATCGAGCTGGTTCTGAGTAAAAAAGCAGCGATACAGACCAGTAAAGAGAGCCAGTATAGCGGTTTATTTTGAAAAATCGTGTCATCAAAACAGCATTTGCGAATCGGATCGCGTAACCAGGGAGAATTTGCGCAAAACAGGATTATTATTGCGGCCTGCTTGCCAGCGTCGGCTTTTGCCTGCTGCATTCAAAGGATATTGCCGATAGGCTTCGGTGATGAAAAGCGTATGGCGTTTGGCACGGGGTTTCTCCCTGTTGGAGTTGCTACTGGTACTGACCCTGGTGGGGATGGTGAGTTATCTGTCGCTCAGCAGTTGGCAGCGATTGCAGCAGATGTGGCAACTGGAGGAAGCCAGCTTGCAACTACTGCACTTTTTACATCAGACACAGCGCGTAGCTCGCTGGCATAACGAAACGTTAGCGATAGAGGTGCAACGTGCTACAGGTGGACATGCAGAAGAACAGTGGCAACTGTCGCCCAGGCAGGGAGAAAGAGAGATGATCTCCCCCTTCAAAGTGAATGGCGCACAGGTGATCTTGCAAGAGGAGAGTGCCAGTGAGCAGATCCAATTTTTTGGTCGCCGGGGAGGTGCCAGTGGCGGGCACTTTACCCTGAGTAATGGGGCAGGGCAGGTGCAGGTGATCGTTTCGGCTAAAGGGCGAATCCGGCGTTGCAGTGTAGAGGGCAGTGTCAGCGGATTGGCACCATGTTAATACGGCGGGCTGGCGGTTTTACCTTGCCGGAGATGGTGCTTGCGATGGCGCTGGGCGCGGTCATGATCCTGAGTATAGTGCAAAGTTGGCCTGCGTTATGGCAGCAGAGTCAAACACTATTACGACGCTATCAGCTGGAAGCGACACTCCAGGAGGCGTTACAACCCCTGTTTAAGGATGTGCGACGAGCCGGTTTTTGTGCCGGGAACTGCACTGATAAGGCATGGCGTTTGGGAGCCCATAGCGGTGAAGCGCGTTACTCATGTATTTTACTCAGTTACGATCTCAATCGTAATGGTGAGATTGAACCGGAGCAGGAGTGGTTTGGTTACCGTTTGCGCGCGGGTAATCTGGAGAGCCTGCGCGGTGCCACACAGTGTGATGGTGGGGGCTGGCAGCGGGTGATTGATGAACGCATTATCAGGGTCACCTTGCTGCAGATAGAAGCGGATGCTAAGCGGCAACCTGCGTTG
>JBOFSC010000014.1:0-2219 GCA_051651345.1 Enterobacteriaceae bacterium | reverse complement strand
CAATTAAACTGGAGTTTGGTGATAATATCAATATCATGGTGCTTGATGGGGTTACTATCTCAAGGGACAGTGAAGGTGTGACAAGCTCTTATGGTTCTGGAGATTGCCGCGAAACAACAAGTAGTTGTAATCATGATGTCATTCGTACCATGTTTTCTGGCGTGCAGGATACGATGGAGCTTCATTATGATCCCTCCTCACAACAAATTAAGGCGTATTATGAGACATGGCACCAACTTAATGGTTCTACTATAGTGCTCAGGTATAAAATAAAAAGTAATAATTGTGTTGCATCAAGCAATTAAATGCTCAATCATATGTGTATACTGCTGCGGGATATGTCACAATGCAGGGTAGGGTAGTGATTCTGTAGAGTAACTTATCCCACTTTGGCTGACTTTAAAAAGTGGTGACGGAAGCCAATCAGGGGCACAAAAAGGGACACAAAGAACACTATTTCTGTGGCAAATTTCCAGCGATAACTTGCTTTTTACCTGTTATCGGCGTAGTATCGCCACGTTTCGAACGCGGGGTGGAGCAGCCTGGTAGCTCGTCGGGCTCATAACCCGAAGGTCGTCGGTTCAAATCCGGCCCCCGCAACCACTTTTCCCGGTAACTGACTATATTACTAGTGACGACAGTGATAAATGAAGTGTCACTGTAACGGGTGCGAGTGATGGCAGCAAACAGGGTCCAGTTGCATAATGCCCCGAATTATTCGGGGTTTTTTGTTATCTGACAATGGAAATACTGGGCTTAATGCCCTTTTTTTATTTTTCCCGGAGGGGTTTTTGACCAGATTAGAAGAACAGTTAACAGCGTTAATCTCTGTGCCGGTAGCCGCTCTGGGGTTTGAGCTGGTGGGTATCGAGTTTATTCGGGGGCGGACAGCCACCCTGCGGATTTATATCGATAGTGAGGCGGGGGTAACGGTGGATGACTGTGCTGATGTGAGTCATCAGGTTAGTGCGGTGCTGGATGTGGAAGATCCGATCACCGTGGCCTATCATCTTGAAATCTCCTCTCCAGGTATGGATCGTCCTTTGTTCACTGTGGAACACTATCAGCGTTTTACCGGTGAAGAGGTGAGTCTGGTATTGCGCATGGGTGTACAGAATCGGCGTAAATGGCAGGGCATTATCCGCGCTGCACAAGGTGAAATGATCACGCTATGCGTTGATGGCAAAGATGAAGTGTTCGCGCTGAGCAACATCCAGAAAGCGAATCTGGTACCCCACTTTTAATATTTGGATGAGGCAACTAGGATGAACAAAGAGATTCTGGCCGTTGTTGAGGCGGTTTCCAATGAAAAAGCGGTTCCGCGTGAGAAAATCTTTGAAGCGCTGGAAATTGCCCTGGCAACAGCAACCAAGAAAAAACAAGAGCAGGATATTGAGGTTCGTATCAATATCGATCGTAAGACGGGGGATTTTGATACCTTCCGTCGTTGGCTGATAGTGGAAGAAGTGACTCAGCCAACCAAAGAAATTACTCTGGAAGCCGCTCAGTACGAAGAGCCCTCCGCACAAATCGGTGGATATATCGAAGATCAGATTGATTCTGTAGCCTTTGACCGCATTACCACCCAGACTGCGAAGCAGGTTATCGTGCAGAAAGTACGTGAAGCGGAACGCGCGATGGTGATAGAGCAGTTCAGAAGTAAAGAAGGTAAGATTGTTACCGGTATTGTGAAAAAAATAAACCGTGACAATGTGGTGCTGGAGTTGAAAGGGGACAGGGAAAAAGAGGACAGTGCAGAAGCAATCATCAACCGTGAGGATATGATGCCGCGTGAAAATTTTCGTCCTGGAGATCGGGTACGAGGCATCCTCTATCTGCGTACAGAGGTGAGAGGGACTCAACTGGCTATCAGCCGCACCAAACCAGAAATGCTTAAAGAGCTGTTTCGTATTGAGGTGCCAGAAATTGGCGCAGAGTTGATAGAAATCAAGGAAGCGGCTCGTGATCCCGGTTCCCGCGCCAAGATAGCCGTGAAGACCAATGATCGACGTATCGATCCGGTAGGTGCTTGTGTGGGCATGCGCGGTGCGCGAGTCCAGGCGGTTTCCACAGAACTGGGTGGTGAGCGTATCGATATCGTGTTGTGGGATGATAATCCGGCCCAGTTTGTGATCAATGCCATGGCCCCTGCCGATGTGGCCTCCATTGTAGTGGATGAAGATAAGCATCAGATGGATATCGCGGTGGATAGCAGTAAT
>JBOFSC010000013.1:0-1610 GCA_051651345.1 Enterobacteriaceae bacterium | reverse complement strand
TCACACCTGGGTTCCTGGTGACGGCAACTACACTGGGCTTGCTGCCGACTTCAAAGTGCAGCATAGGGGCATCAGTCCCACAGAGATCGTTGAGTAATACGTTAATATTATTGAGATATTTATCACGCACCCAATCCAGGACAAAACGATTTGGCGCGTATAAAGCCAATGTGTTATCACTTAGCTCAGCCTGCAACGGACGGATCCACATACTGAATTCCGTGGCCGGTAATTCATCCTGCAATCGGGTCAGGCACTCTTGCCATAGTGATAATGACACGGCGAACTCCACTCAACTAAATGTGATCGGGTTTAAAAAGCTAAAGGAATGAGTCAGATTTTTATGTTATCAGGACAATACTGTTATCTGTCAGAGACAATACCTCGATCTATCAAAGACAAATCACTATCGCTGCCGGATCGTGAGATAGCCCAACTATCAGACGCAATCCTTCGGTATCGATCCTGCAACCTTAAATCGGGATCAGTTTACCAAATCATACCCCAAAGCGATCGAAAAATCCTCCCTCTGTTTGTAGATCGGCAAAAGCGATCGCTGGCGTGGACAAATTCTTGCGATCTGCGATAAATCCCGTATAATTCGCTGCCTTGTTGTCTGCCCCGCACTGTTGCGATGGGCGTCACCTTTAATATAATCAGGTAGAAGCATCATGAAACGCACTTATCAGCCTTCCAACGTGAAGCGCAACCGCACACACGGTTTCCGCGCCCGTATGGCAACCCGCGCAGGCCGTCAGGTTCTGGCCCGTCGTCGTGCCAAGGGACGTACCCGTCTGGCAGTATCAGCCTGAGCATACTGAACTGCTCGGGTGGTTAAACTCACTTTTCCAAGAGAGTCGCGCCTGCTGATCCCCGCCGATTTTGCTTCTGTTTTTCAGCAAAATCGCCGGGCCAGCGCACCGCAAATAACTATCCTGGCCAGGCTCAATGGTCTGGGATATCCCCGCCTTGGTCTTACCGTCGCCAAAAAACAGGTGAAACGCGCTCATGAGCGTAACCGGATAAAACGCCTTACCCGCGAAAGTTTTCGATTACATCAGCATCAGTTACCTGCCATGGATTTTGTTGTCATCGGTAAGCATGGCGCATCCCAGCTTGAAAATCAGGCTCTGAGCAAGCTACTGGATAAGTTATGGCGTCGCCACAGTCGACAGGCGCAAGACTCCTGATCCGGCTGATACGCGCTTATCAATCCTGGATAAGCCCTTTGCTCGGACCCCGCTGCCGCTTTTATCCCACCTGCTCCAGCTACGGGATTGAAGCACTCCAGCGCTTTGGTCTGATAAAAGGGAGTTGGTTATTGCTCCGGCGCATATTAAAATGCCACCCCATGCATCCAGGTGGCAATGATCCCGTTCCACCCAAACCGAATGATAACAGAGAAATTTAACGATGGATTCGCAACGCAACCTTCTAATCATCGCTCTGCTATTTGTGACTTTTATGCTCTGGCAGGCATGGGAAAGCGATAAAGCGCCCCAACCCCAGCAGCCCACAGCTCAGCAAGTCACAAATAGTGGCGGTGAATCTTCTGCCGTACCAGAGAGTAGCCAGGGCAAACTGCTCACCGTTTCCACCGATGTGTTGAA
>JBOFSC010000012.1:0-6902 GCA_051651345.1 Enterobacteriaceae bacterium | reverse complement strand
ACCAATGTGACCAACTTCGGTGCCTTTGTGGATATCGGCGTCCATCAGGATGGCCTGGTGCATATCTCCTCCCTCTCCAACCGCTATGTGGAAGATCCGCGTCAGGTGGTTAAAACCGGTGATATCGTGCAGGTTAAGGTGCTGGAAGTGGATCTGCCGCGCAAGCGCATTGCCCTGACCATGCGTCTGGACGAGCAACCGGGAGACAATCCCGTACGTCGCAGTACTGGCGCTGCGGGTAATGGCAACAAAAAGAGCGAGCGTCCACGGCATAAATCTGCTGCAACACCTGCCATGACAGGTAATAGCGCCATGGGCGATGCCCTGGCTGCGGCACTCAAAAAGAGGTAGTAATCCCGCTTTGTTCCCCTTCTCTCACTTGTGTGGGAGAAGGTGGCCCGTCAGGGCCGGAAAAGGGGAAAGGTCGGTCTGTTTTCTGATCCTAATCAACTTTTAGTCAGATTTTTTACCTCTCACGGGCTCTCTGTTGTCACACTTATGCACATCGTTTAAAAATTATCTCTTTTTAATTAAATAATTAAGAAAAACCACAGCGAAAAATTGATCTCTGAGTTAACTTACTTAACAAATAATTCTCATTTGCGATTGATGATAAATAGTGATAGAAACAATTTGATTCATTTCGCATTACCGTAATCTGTCAACCCTGTGCTATAAAGGCGCTTACGATTGGTAATGATTATCAATATTATTTAAAGTCGCATTTAATGTGCCTGCCCTTTACTGTTCAGCAAGTTGTCGACCAGAGGCTCCAGGAATGCAGACAGCGGCTTGGTTTTAAATGAGGATCTTATGCACCTTGTTCCGCAACACTCCTATAAGATAACTGGCTTCTCACCGGCTATCAGCCCGGCCTATCGGCAAAAGTTGCTCTCTTTAGGCATGTTACCCGGCGCGCTATTTCGCGTCGTACGCATCGCCCCCTTTGGGGATCCGGTACAAATTGAAACAAGGCGCATGAATCTGGTTTTGCGCAAAAAGGATCTGGAGTTATTGACACTGGACGTGCAGTCATAGTGGTCATCTCAAGGTATATACCCTAAATCATGATGATAACGACCCTGGCAGACTATGAAACAACTGACTATTGGCTTGATCGGTAACCCTAACACGGGTAAGACCACACTGTTTAATCAACTGACCGGTACCCATCAACGTGTGGGCAACTGGGCTGGCGTCACCGTCGAACGTAAAGAGGGACACTTTTGCAGCGATAACACCCAGGTCACACTGGTAGACCTGCCGGGTACCTGGTCCCTGACCACCATCTCCAGACAAACCTCACTGGATGAGCAGATAGCCTGCCACTATATTTTGGGCAATGAAGCCGATCTGTTGATCAACGTAGTGGATGCCTCCAACCTGGAGCGTGGGCTCTACCTGACGCTACAATTGTTGGAACTGGGTACTCCCTGCATTATTGCACTCAATATGCTCGATGTCGCCCGGGAGCAGAATATCGAGATCGATCTTGCTGCCTTATCACAACAACTGGGCTGCCCCATTATCCCGATAGTGTCCCATAAAGGGATTGGTATCCGCGAGCTGCGCCAGCAAATCGACCGTTACCACGTCCAGCCCGTACTCTCCCTAATCACCTATCCCGAACCCATCCAACAGGCCAGAGATCAACTGGTGCAGTTGATGGATAATCAGTTAACTCCCACGCAGCAGCGCTGGCTGGCTATACAGATGCTGGAAGGGGACGTGTACAGTGCCTCGCTGGCTGGAGAGCAGGCGGAGCAGCAGTTGCCGGACATCATCAGCAGCCTGCACACCCATGGCGATCCAGCGCTGGTGATTGCGGATGCCCGTTATCGTGCTATCGCCCAGGTTTGCCATCAGGTCAGTAACTCACATCACGCCCTGCCGCATCAACTAACCCAACGCATTGACCGCATTGTGCTCAACCGCTGGCTTGGTCTGCCGATCTTTTTGCTGGTGATGTATCTGATGTTTGTGCTGGCGATCAATATTGGGGGCGCATTACAGCCTCTGTTTGAAGGCGGCTCTGCGGCCCTGTTTATCGATGGCATGCGCTGGCTGGGCCAGACCCTCCATTTCCCTGAATGGCTGACGATTTTCCTGGCACAAGGTGTCGGAGGTGGTATCAACACCGTGCTGCCGCTGGTGCCGCAGATTGGCCTGATGTATCTGTTTCTGGCGATGCTGGAGGATACCGGCTATATGGCCCGCGCCGCCTTTGTGATGGACAGATTGATGTATGCTCTGGGTCTGCCGGGTAAATCCTTTGTGCCCCTGATCGTCGGCTTTGGTTGTAATGTGCCCGCGATTACCGGCACCCGTACTCTGGATACACAGCGTGAACGCCTGATCACTATTATCATGGCGCCCTTTATGTCCTGTGGGGCCCGCCTGGCTATTTTTGCCGTCTTCTCTGCCGCCTTTTTCGGCAAGAGCGGTGCTTTTGTGGTCTTCTCCCTCTATTTACTCGGTATTATGGTGGCGATCCTGACCGGATTGTTACTCAAATATACAGTGATGCGCGGTGAGGCTTCTCCCTTTGTGATGGATTTGCCGGTATACCATATTCCGGTGTTAAAGAACCTGCTGCTGCAAACCTGGCAGCGTTTGAAAGGCTTTATACTGCGTGCCGGTAAGGTCATCGTTATCGCCAGTATGTTGATCGGCGCTCTCAACAGCTTCTCCTTCTCCGGTAAAGCGGTGGATAGCATCAACGACTCTGCCCTGGCCAGCGTCAGTAAAGTGCTCACTCCCTTACTGCATCCCATTGGGGTAACAGACAATAACTGGCAAGCCACTGTGGGGCTGATCACCGGTGCCATGGCGAAAGAGGTAGTGGTGGGTACCCTCAATACCCTCTATACCGCAGAGCAAATTACCCGGGAGCCTTTTGACTATGAAGGGTTCAATCTATGGTCTGAGTTAAAAGGGTCCGTGGATGAAACCTGGCAGAGCCTGCAGGAGACCTTTACCCTGTCTGCCCTCTCCAATCCCATTGAAGCCAGTAAAGGCGATGGCGAAATGGAGAGCGGTTCCATCGGTGTGATGGCGAGCAAATTTGGCAGTATGGCGGCGGCCTACAGCTATCTGATCTTCGTGCTGCTCTATGTGCCTTGTGTTTCGGTGATGGGCGCTATCGCCCGTGAAGGCAGCCGTGGCTGGATGACCTTCTCTATCCTGTGGGGGCTCAACGTGGCCTACTCGATGGCGACCCTGTTCTATCAGATCAGCAGTTTCAGCGCTCATCCTCAATACAGCCTAACCGCCATCGCGCTGGTGATATTGTTTAACATTGTGCTGTTTATGGCCCTGCGTCGTACCCGTGCCTATCGCGCTTTCTCCCCGGACAGGGATCAGCAGCATATCCTCACCCATTATAGTAAGCAGAAGGAGTGCCACTGATGGCCAGTCTGATGCAGACTCTGGATGCCGTGCTGGTGCACGGTATGATTGGTGCAGAGCAGTTAAGCAGACAACTCAATATCTCTCCGGCACTGGTTAAAGCCATGCTGGAAAAGCTGGAGCAGATGGGAAAAGTAGAGCGGGTGGAGATTTGCGCCTCGTCTGGCTGTAAAAATTGCGCGGAGGGCAACCGCTGTCAGATGACGGTGTATCGGGCGATTCAGGCGCAGCCTGCTGTTTCTTGAGGCTCCCTCTCTTACATGATGTTAGCTCCCTCCCCTATCTGCACAAAAAGGGAAGCTAGTTAATTCCCCTCCACGGAGGGGAATTTGCTAGCCATCTCACAATCTCCACTCCTCTTAAAGCAACAACCTTTTCACTCATCGATCGGCTTTGCAACCAGACTCTCCCCATAGTGCACCGTTACAACATACCCCATAAAATATCCCCACCTCACCCCTCCCCGGAGCCCCGCCATGCTGTTCGCTGCCAGTCGCTGCTGGTTATGTCACTGTCCCCTTACCCTCAGCAGACAAGGCTTTTGCGGCTTTTGTCAGCAGCAACTATTACAATCGCCCCCTTGCTGCCCGCGCTGTGGCTTACCTTCCTCTCACCCCCACTTTGTCTGTGGCCGCTGCCTGCAGGAACCTCCGCCCTGGTATCGCCTGATCGCCGTCAGCCCTTACACACAACCCTTGTCCCATCTGGTGCACCGCTTCAAATTTCATGGACAGAGTGAACTGGCCCGTCCCCTTGCCAGACTGATGCTATTGGCCTGGCTGCAGGCCAGGCGTCAGCAGCAGGTGCTCACACCGGATCTGCTCCTCGCCGTCCCTCTCAGCAGGCGGCGACAGTGGTTCCGGGGCTTTAATCAGAGCGAGAGACTGGCCCACTACCTGAGCCACTGGTTGCAGCGCCCTTTTGCAATAAACGGCCTGAGGCGTCTGCGCCACACGCCTGTGCAACGGCTGCTCAGCGGTACACAACGGCGACGCAATCTGCATGGCGCATTTGCCTGTCAGAAGATTCCCCCAGGAAGCCACCTCCTGTTACTGGATGATGTTGTCACAACTGGCAGCACCATGGCAGAAATCAGTCGACTCCTCCTGTCCGCAGGTGCACAATCAGTGCAAGTCCTCTGCTTATGTCGAACCGTGTAAACAAGAGAGCCTCCCTTTTTTGTTAAAAGGGGCGTATAATACCTTAGTGTTCAAGTCAACTATTGAGTGCGAGATATGATTACTATTACCGACGCCGCGCAACACCACTTTGTTAATCTGCTGAGCAAGCAGCCAGAAGGAACTCAAATCCGTGTTTTTGTGATCAATCCCGGCACTGCCACTGCTGAATGTGGCGTCTCTTACTGCCCGCCCGATGCTGTGGAGCAGGAAGATACCGAATTACCCTTTACTGGCTTCTTTGCCTATGTGGATAAAATCAGCGCCCCTTTTCTGGAAGAAGCAGAGATCGATTTTGTCACTGACCAACTGGGCTCTCAACTGACCCTGAAGGCACCCAATGCCAAAATGCGTAAAGTCGCCGATGATGCCCCCCTGCTGGAGCGGGTGGAATATGCCCTGCAATCACAGATCAATCCGCAACTGGCCGGACATGGCGGCATGGTCACCCTGCTCGATATCACCGAAGAGGGATTTGCCATACTGCAATTTGGCGGCGGCTGTAATGGCTGCTCTATGGTGGATGTCACATTAAAAGAAGGGATCGAGAAAGAGTTACTGGCACAATTCCCTGAACTGAATGGCGTCAGAGATATTACTGAACATCAGCGTGGTGAGCATTCTTACTATTAAAATGGCCCCTGCCAAGGGGGAGGTTGGGAGGGGGTCATCCACGTAGCTTAATGACAGTGATCAGACCCCACCCCAGCCCTCCCCTTGCCAGGGGAGGGAGCAAGCAACTTAGAACGTCCAACTGCCTTGTAACCACCAACGGTTTTTCTTCAACGTTCCGTCCTGGTCGTTACCTGTCGCTGTTGGGTTCGGGTTAGAACCGATACGATGCGCCCAGGTAGCAGACAGCTCCAGTCCGATATCCGTTTTCTTACTCAGTGTGAGTCCATAACCACTCAGATTGTACTTATTCGGCGTCACACCAGCGCTGTTTCTCAGCATCTGCTGAATCCGACCCCAATCATAGAAGGTGGAGATCGTAAACTGATAAGGCAGATCCAAACGCAGTTCTGCATTAAAGACCTTACCTTCAGTCCCAGAACCTTCACCGGAAGGATAAGCCCGTACCGCACTCATTCCACCCAGATAGAACTGCTCGGAGGAGTCCAGGTTTTTATCCGCAATCTGTCCGGTATAAGTCAGATCCAAACGCAGACGATTGATCAACGGCTGTTGGCGGCTGATATAGTAGCGCGCCTTGTTGTAATCCCCTCTGGGTACCGTGTCCCTATCCGCCATAGTCTTATTGATCTTGACTCGTCCTGTGGTATAGGTCACCCCTGCCGTGGTAATGGCATTAGCGTAACCCTGATAGTTTCCATACAGACTCAGCAGCATATTGTTAACACTGTAATCCGAGGTCGTCCCGAAGATGGTCTTGTTATAGAACACTTCGTGGTTAGCCTGAGTACTAAAATAGAGAGAACCGGCATCACGACGAATCAACGGATAACTGGCGTTGGCACTCGCCACCTTGGAGTTACCACTGCCTTTCAGCGGAGCCAGTTGGCCCACCTTCCAGCGATAGGTCATCCAGGAGCCATTCACCCCCACCCGCCAACCATCCTCACCGAGAGGCAATGAATACCCCAACTGTCCGTAGTTACTGCCACGGGAGTTGATGATATTGGTGGTCAGTTGATCCCCGATTCGGGTTGGGCTATTCAGTGCCAGGTTAGTAAGCAACTGATTGTGACCGGTACTGTTGGAACCTGCGTTATTAGCTGTGACGTTACCGTTAAACAGTTCGTCACGCTTAAACTCTATCACCAGGTCCGTCTCATTCACCTCTTTACCCGCATGCAGACTGGCTGAAATCCCCACACCAGGCAGATCATTAACCAGCAGCAACGGACGATCCAGATTATCCAGATTCACCAGTTGCCCAGGCTTTAGCCCCATTTCAATATACTTTTGTAAACGGGTTTCCGTGATCCGCTTGGGTGCTGAACCCTGAATCTGTAAGCCACCATAACGCGCTTCCTGAATATTGATATTCACAATGCCATTGGTGACATCCTGCCTCGGCAGATAGACCCGCACCACCCATCCCTGCTTATGATAAGCTTCAGAAATGGCCTCGGTGGCAGATTGCAGATCCTCCATATTAATGGGGTGATTAAGATAACTCGCCACCAGTCGGTCTAACTGCTCCGTGCTAAAACGGCTGTTACCGTGGTAGACAAATTTCTTCACCGTGATCTTCACCTCTCCCGCGTTCACTGGCTTTTCTACCGCCTTACTTTTAGGCAAGACAGAACCTGGTGGGGGAGGCTCAGCGATCTGCTGTTTGTACTGCTGTAA
>JBOFSC010000011.1:0-1800 GCA_051651345.1 Enterobacteriaceae bacterium | reverse complement strand
CATACTTCGTGGTTCAGAAGTCGACACTGGTTTTAATAACGACTCCTGGCCCAGTATTTATGTCAACGTGGGCTATTTTCACCACTGGATAGAGCAAACTATCCACAACCATAGCGATAATCCGGCAGCAGAGCTGGCTGTGTTTAACCGACATGAGAAGCCACAATAACGACTCTCACACCTCACCAGGTGGTCTGTCAAAAACAAGCCATCTCACCCGCAGCTGGCGACAGGTTAAGCAATCAGTCGCCCAACCTGTTACTCTTTGCCAAAAACAGGGTATACTGTGCCGCGTTTCTCCCTCTGTCCCCGTAGTTAAATGGATATAACGAGCCCCTCCTAAGGGCTAGTTGTAGGTTCGATTCCTGCCGGGGACGCCAGAGCTACCCCGCTGCTCATCACTCATGCCTGTCCCCAAAGAGCAGATACTCTCACCTGTGCAAGCTTGATTTGTAATAAAAAACCACCCTTAAATGTTGCATTACCTTTGCAAATATTTTGCAATTCATGGATAGCTATATGCGAACTAACGGGATATATTGATATTTATCAAAATTATCTGGTTAACGTCATTGTGTCTGAAGGAGCAACCCATGCAAGAGTTAGTCGCACTCCTGCCTGCTGTGCAGGATTTTCTACAGCAACGTCATGGTCTAATGATTGGTGGGCAGACTGTTCATAGCGCTCAACAAACTCCCGTTTATAACCCGGCCACTGGAGAAGTCATTACACAGGTATCAGATGCCAGCGAGCAGGAAGTGGATCAGGCGGTTAACAATGCCTGGCAGGCTTTCAATAGTTGGTCGCGCCAGCGCCCTGCAGAGCGAGAGCGTCTGTTGCTTAAACTGGCCGATGTGCTGGAGGCGCATGCGGAGGAGTTGGCGCAGCTGGAAACCCTGAATCAGGGCAAGTCGATTCATATTGCCAGGGCCATCGAGGTGGGGGCCAGTATTGAATATGTACGTTATATGGCGGGATGGACCACCAAAATCCATGGCGAAACCATGAATGTCTCTATTCCCATGCCTGCCGGTGCCCGTTATACCGCTTATACCCGGCGCGAACCTGTCGGCGTTGTCGCTGGTATCGTGCCGTGGAATTTTCCCCTGATGATCGCCTTGTGGAAAATCGTTCCAGCACTGGCTTGCGGCTGTACTATAGTGTTAAAACCTTCCACAGAAACCCCTTTGACCGCCCTGCGTCTGGCGCAGTTAGTGCTGGAGGCGGGCATTCCCGCCGGCGTCGTCAATGTGATCACCGGTCAGGGCAGTCGGGCAGGTGCCGCATTAGCCACCCATCCCGGCGTGCGCAAAGTGACATTTACCGGCTCCACAGCCGTGGGCAAGCAGGTCGGGCACGCGGCAGTCGATAATATGACCCGCTTCTCCCTGGAGCTGGGCGGCAAAAATCCGATGATTGTTCTCGCTGATGCCGATGTGGATCAGGTCGTTCAGGGCGCCTTAACCGCCGGATTATTAAACCAGGGGCAGGTGTGTGCCGCCGCTTCGCGCTTCTATATCCATCGCAGCAAATACCGCCAGGTGACGGAAGGTATGGCGGCAGCGTTGGAGAGTCTGCGTCTGGGGCCAGGGCTGGATCTCAATGCGCAGGTCAATCCGCTGGTATCAGCAAAACAGCAGAAATCGGTGCAGGACTATATTGCCCTGGGGTACGCGCAAGGGGCACAGATACTGGGGAGCCAGGCCGAAATTGATCTGCCGGGATTCTATGTGCGACCGACACTCCTGATTGACGCTAAGCCTGAACATGCGGTAGTGAAGGAGGAGATCTTCGGACCCG
>JBOFSC010000010.1:0-2957 GCA_051651345.1 Enterobacteriaceae bacterium | reverse complement strand
CTACCTCTTCCTGGACAAAAAGGAGGCGCAGAGCGGAACAGCGCTGACCGGCACTGTCAAAAGCCGAGGTGATAATATCGCCGACCACCTGTTCTGTCAGGGCAGAGCTGTCAACGATCATGGCGTTGAGACCGCCGGTTTCCGCGATCAACGGTACCGGTTGACCATAACGACTCAGGCGCTGGCTTAACGTGCGCTGCAGCAGTTTTGCCACCGCCTCGGAGCCGGTAAACAGCACCCCTTCAATACGGGCATCTGCCACCAAAGCCGCGCCTACACTCTCTCCGTCTCCGGGCAGAAGCTGCAGGGCATCGACGGGAATACCTGCCTGTAATAATATCTGTACCGCCTGAGCGGCAATCAACGGGGTCTGCTCGGCCGGTTTAGCCAGCACACTATTACCGGCAGCCAACGCCGCCGCAATCTGTCCGCTAAAGATAGCCAGCGGGAAATTCCACGGACTGATGCAGAGTACCGGCCCCAGGGGCAGATGGCTGCTGTTGGTAAACTCTCGTTCCGCCTGCGCCGCATAGTAACGCAGAAAATCCACCGCCTCGCGCACCTCACCCAGGGCGTTGGCCCAGGTTTTGCCCGCCTCACGCACCAACAGACCCATCAACAGGGGCAGTTGCTGCTCCATTTCATCCGCGCCATTGCGCAGCAGTGCTGCCCGCTCGGCAGGGACAACGGCTTGCCATTTGGCAAATCCTGTGACAGCGTGTTCCAGAGCCTGTTCCACTTCCAGTCTGGTGGCAGCATAAACGCTACCCACCCTGTCACGTCTGTCCGCCGGATTAATAACATCAGAAAGTAATTCAGTTTGTCGACCCTGTCCGGCAATGATCGGTTCGGCATGCCATTCATTATGCCCGCTGTCATTCAGCGCCTGCGCCAGGGAGATCAGCTGTTGTTCATTATTGAAATCGAGCCCACTGGAGTTAAGGCGTTGCTTACCATATAGATGTCGTGGCAGAGGGATTTGCGGATGGGGCTGACCACGCTGTCCCTCTTGCTGTGCCAGCAGAGCGACCTGGGTCAGAGGATCGACCAGCAAGGTTTCCAGAGGAATTTCCACATCGGCAATCTGATGTACAAACGAGCTATTAGCACCATTTTCCAGCAGGCGGCGTACCAGATAGGCAAGCAGCGTCTGATAGCTGCCCACCGGCGCATAAATACGACACGGACGATTCAGATTCTCCTTGCCGGTGACCTGCTGATAGAGGCTCTCACCCATACCATGCAGACACTGGAACTCGTACTGTCCCGGCCGGTAGCGCTCGGGGCCAGCCAGATGGTAGACGGCCGCCAGAGTGTTGGCATTGTGGGTGGCAAATTGCGGATAGATAGCCTCCGACTCCTCCAGCAGGCGCCGGGCACAGGCCAGATAAGAGATATCGGTATACACTTTGCGGCTGTAGACAGGGTAATCTGACTGCCCCTCGACCTGGGCCCGTTTAATTTCACTGTCCCAGTAAGCGCCTTTTACCAGACGGATCATCAGGCGATGCTGGCTTCTTTTCGCCAGATCGATCAGATACTCCAGCACCGGCAGTGCCCGTTTCTGATAGGCCTGAACCACAAAACCCAGCCCCTGCCATCGCGCCAGAGTCGGTTCCAGGCAGAGCTTTTCCAGCAGATCCAGCGACAGATCCAGGCGTTCGGACTCTTCAGCATCAATATTGAGACCGATATTATAGCGCTGCGCCATCTGTGCCAGTGACAGCAGTTGCGGATAGAGCTCCTGCATCACCCGATGATACTGCGCTCGACAATAGCGTGGATGCAGGGCAGATAACTTGATAGAGATGCCGGGACGCTGATAGAGATCCGGCTCATCGCTGGAGGCACCAATAGTCTGTATTGCCTGCTGATAAGCCGCCAGATAGTAGCGAGCATCCGTTGCCGTCATGGCCGCCTCCCCCAGCATATCATAGGAGTAGCAAAAGCCCCGTGCGGTCATTTTTTTGCTCTGTTTCAACGCCAGACCAATATTCTCTCCGGCCACAAAACGACTGCCCAACAGACCGATCGCCACCTCCACCCCCTTGCGCACCACGGGTTCACCAGCCGTTACCAGCAGTTTGTTCAGCCGTGAAGAGAGTTCTGCCTCAGACTCCAGATTCACCAGTTTTCCCACCAGCAATAGTCCCCAGGAGGCTGCATTAACAAACAGCGAACCACTTTTACCCAGATGGTTGTGCCACTCTCCCTGGCTGATTTTATCGCGAATCAATAAATCTCTGGTGGCACTATCCGGTATTCTGAGCAGCGCTTCTGCCAGGCACATCAGGGCAACCCCCTCTTGCGAGGAGAGGGAGTACTCCTGCAATAATCCCTGCACCATCCCATGTAAGTTATGCTCAACTTTTTGCTTACGCACACCGTCAGCCAGACGATATGCCAGTTGATTAATCTCTTTTGTTTGTTCATCTGAATGGGGTATCTGATCACAGAGATCAGGCAGAAGTTCAGTCTCTGCCTTGCGCCAACTGGCGATGATCGCTTGCCGTAAAGGGGAGTAGTGCACAACTTGCTGTGAGAGGGCTAAAAAAGGGTTTTCTGTGTGTTCGATACCCATGGGGTTCAATCCGGGAGTGTGAGATTTGGTAGTTAGCAGTATATCTAAATCATTAACATACACGCAACTTTAACGTCTATAAATGAACTTTATGTCAGAATAAAATAACGCTATTGCAATTGATTAACTCAATTTGCTGGTTTTTTAACCGCGCCCTGCCATCAGGAATTTTTCTGTCTGTTACACTTAAACAGTGTCGTCGCTGAAATCTCCGATACATTCATAAACTATCAGGTCATTATACGTAGGATCTTTAGGATCAACCAACTGATAACGATAGAAAAAATGACGTATTTTTAGAAAAAAGAGTGGAAAGTGTGCTGTGATCATGATCAAATGATCATTCGCCAAAACAACCAAAACAACCAAAACAACC
>JBOFSC010000009.1:0-1331 GCA_051651345.1 Enterobacteriaceae bacterium | reverse complement strand
GTTGTGTTGGTTGTGTTGGTTGTTTTGGCGAATGATCATTTGATCATGATCACAGCACACTTTCCACTCTTTTTTCTAAAAATACGTCATTTTTTCTATCGTTATCAGTTGGTTGATCCTAAAGATCCTACGTATAATCTTTTAATAGTAGCACACAGGGGATTTTCTATTGGTGGCCACAATAAAACATAAAGTTAACACTTAGTCCACCATGTGTTGACAATTGGTCTGTGAGGCCTTACAGTCAAGCACATCATTAACTTGTTAATATTTGCTGTTATACAGTGTGAACGCTATCAGGGAGACGCCTCGGAGGCTTTAACCCGAACCGTCTATCTCTGGGCTGGCGCTATTTTGCTGCTGATCTCCCTGATAGCGTTTGTTTGGGCTAAGTGGGTGATGAAGAAAAAGCTTTTTACGTCGGAAAAGGCGGAGCAGGACTTACCTTTTTTATCCAGAGTACAGGAGAGTTATAATGCAACAACAAAATGAATTTCATGGAATTGAGCGCACAATCAACAACTATTTTCAGGGAATGTATCAGCGGGATCTGTCTCTGCTGCAAGGTGTTTTCCATCCGGATGCTTGCCTGTTTGGTTTTATCATGGGGGGATTTGAACGCCTGAACCTGGAAGCCTGGTTGCAGAAGGTTTCTGAAATGCCGATCCCGTCAGAGAGTGGAGAAGCTTTCGCCATGAAGATAGTGGCTCTGGATCGTACCGGTGATACCGCCACAGTGAAAGCCGAGGTGCTTTATCATGGGTTGCAGTTTACCGATTATCTCTCTTTGTTAAAACAAAACGGTCATTGGTTAATAGTGAATAAGACCTTCAGCCATCGTTAAGAGGTGGAGTTATGGCGAACCCTCTCTGGCAATGGTGACAGAGAGGGGAAAGTTACTTACGAAAATAGGGATAGTGCGTATTATTGAGGATCCAGGCATGGGCCCCGACGGGGAAATTGCGTAGTTGATCAAAGTCATCGTCCTGATAGCCGACAATTTTACCGTCTGTACGCATATTCTCCAGATCGATCAACACAATGCCCAGGGTGGGGATAATTTTCTCCTGCCAGACAAAGAGATAGAGTTTTTCCGCCAGCTTAATGTAGTGGCAGCGATCGGTATCTGCCAAACCTTTCTCAACCCCTTCCAGACAGTGCCAGGTGTAGAACTGCTCGTTCAGATAGATATGTTCATAGCGTTCTGTGGGACTGTAGGTATACAGGTTGCGCATCCCAATTAACTCACGGGTAAACTGGTGGCGGGATGCGGTGTCACTGTATGGGGTATCCAGAGTGCCAAAGCAGATCTCAGCGTTGACAGGGGTTAG
>JBOFSC010000008.1:0-4381 GCA_051651345.1 Enterobacteriaceae bacterium | reverse complement strand
GGCGACGAATCCGGCTATGAAATGGGTGACGTACAGAAAACCAAACTGGCGGCTATTGAAGCGGAATGGGAAACTCAGCCACCGCCTGCCTCGTTTACCCTGTTCGGTATCCCTGATCAGGACAGTATGTCTAACCATGCTTCGATTCAGATCCCTTATGTGTTGGGTCTGATTGCCACACGCTCAATCGATCAGCCGGTTATCGGTATCAAGGATCTGCTGGTGCAGCATGAGGCGCGCATTCGTAACGGGATGAAAGCCTATGAGCTGCTGGAGCAACTGAAAAGTGGTCATGACACGCCTGCCGTGCGCGCAGAGTTTGACAAAACTCGTCGCGATTTAGGCTATGGTCTGTTGTTGAAGCGTTATGTGGATAATCCGGCTAAAGCAACAGAGACCGAGATTCAGAAAGCCACTAAGGATTCTATTCCTAAAGTAGCGCCGCTGTTCTGGTCGTTCCGCGTCATGGTGGCTTGTGGCTTTATTATGTTGCTGTTGATCGCGCTGGGCTTTATCTCTGTGGCCCGTGGCCGTATCGGTGAGAGTCGCTGGTTATCGCGCTTGTTCCTGATCGGTATTCCGTTACCCTGGATTGCCTGTGAAACCGGCTGGTTTGTTGCCGAGTACGGACGTCAGCCCTGGGCTATCGGTGAGGTTCTGCCTACAGGTGTGGCGGCTTCGCATCTGACAACAGGTGATATCTGGTTCTCCATCATCCTGATTTGTGGTCTGTACAGCTTGTTCCTGGTGGCAGAACTCTATTTGATGTTCAAATTTGCCCGTCTCGGGCCCAGCAGCCTGAAGACAGGACGCTACTATTTTGAGCAGACAACAGGCGCAGTTGCACAGGATGCACGGTAAACAGGAGTCCACTTATGTTTTTTGATTATGAAGTATTGCGATTTATATGGTGGTTACTGATTGGCGTGCTGCTGATTGGTTTCTCCATTACAGATGGTTTTGATATGGGAGTAGGTATCCTGTCGCGCATTATCGGCAAGACAGATACCGAACGCCGTGTCATGGTCAACTCTATCGCACCACACTGGGATGGTAACCAGGTTTGGCTGATCACCGCCGGGGGCGCGCTGTTTGCTGCCTGGCCTGGTGTCTATGCCGCTGCGTTCTCCGGTTTCTATGTGGCGATGATTCTGGTGCTGGCCGCCTTGTTCTTCCGCCCGGTGGGTTTTGAGTATCGTTCCAAAGTGGACGATATGCGCTGGCGCGGTATGTGGGACTGGGGCATTTTTATCGGTAGCTTTGTACCGTCGCTGGTGTTTGGTGTCGCGTTCGGTAACCTGCTACAGGGTGTGCCGTTCCATCTCAATGAGCTGATGCAGATCACCTACACCGGTAACTTCTTCCAGTTGCTGAATCCGTTTGCTCTGGTCGCTGGTATTGTCAGCCTGACAATGCTGATGACTCAGGGGGGCGCCTGGTTGCAGATGAAAACCACCGGAGAGATCCACTATCGTGCCTGTGCCATGACCCAATTAACCGCGCTGATTATGATGATCTGTTTCGTGGTGGCCGGTGTCTGGCTGGTGAAAGGTATCGATGGATTTGTGATCACCTCGGCTATCGACCATACCGCTCCTTCCAACCCGCTGCTGAAAGAAGTGGCGGTCCAGAAGGGTGCCTGGTTGCTCAACTATGAGAAGGCGCCGGTGTTGTGGCTGTTCCCGGTTCTGGGTGTGGTATTGCCTCTGCTGACCATCCTCAGTTCACGGATGCAGAAGGGGGGTTGGTCATTCCTGTTCTCATCGCTAACCATCGCTTGTGTTATCATGACAGCCGGTATCGCCATGTTCCCGTTTGTGATGCCCTCCATTACTCATCCCAATATGAGTCTGACCATGTGGGATTCCACCTCCAGTCTGTTCACACTGCAGGTGATGACGGTAGTGGCCATCATCTTTGTTCCCATCGTGTTGCTGTACACACTGTGGTGCTACTTTAAGATGTATGGACGTCTGGATAAGAACTTTGTTGAAAATAACAAACACTCACTGTACTGAGGAGGGATGACATGTGGTATTTTGCCTGGATTCTTGGCACCTTTATGGCTTGTTTTTTCGCTGTCATCGTTGCCTTTTGGTTCGAGCACAGTGAAGCTGGCAAGACTGATGAAGCAAAGTAGAACGATATGCTACAAAAGTTATACGATATGATGGACAAGGCCCCTTTACGGGGCCTTTCCTTGCTGCTGTCTCTGCTGATGGCTGGCTGTATCTTCTGGGATCCGTCGCGTTTCGCGGCAAAGACCAGTGAGCTGGAGATCTGGCAGGGATTTTTGATCATGTGGGCGGTCTGTGCCGGGGTGAACCATGGCGTGGGTTTTCGTCCCAGAGCGTTAATCTGGCAGACTTTCTTTTCTCCCCTGTTAGCACTGATTGTTATGGCGGCAGGTCTAAGTTATTTTTTTCTCTGAGAGGCTGCGTAAAACTGGTTTTAAAGGCGCTGACTCTTGCGTATAGTAGCGGGAAAATTGCGCTTTTTGGTATATGCTGTGAGTGACAAGGTATTCAAGTGGCCTGTCAGGGTCTATTATGAAGACACGGATGCAGGTGGGGTAGTTTATCACGCCCGTTATGTGGCATTTTATGAGCGTGCTCGCACGGAGATGCTGCGCCAATGCGGATGTTCTCAGCAACAACTCCTGGGGGAGCAGGTTGCTTTTGCAGTGCGCAGGATGAGTGTGGAGTTTTTTGCACCGGCTGTATTGGATGATCTACTGGATGTGGTGACACAAATCCAATCTGTTCGGGGGGCTTCCCTCACGTTTATCCAACAACTCTTTCACTCGGTCAGCGGTAAATGCCTCAGTCAGGCAGAAGTGCTGGTCGCTTGTGTCAATCCATCCCTTATGAAGCCCATAGCGCTTCCTCAGTCTATTGTCGTGGAGTTACTGCAGTGGCGGACATGAATATTATTGACCTCTTCATGAAGGCGAGCTTGTTTGTCAAGCTTATCATGCTGGTACTGGTCTGTTTTTCTATTGCCTCCTGGGCCATCATCATCCAGCGTACACGGATTCTCAATGCCGCCACACGGGATGCGGAAGCATTTGAAGATAAGTTTTGGTCAGGTATAGAACTGTCCAGGCTCTATCAGGAGAGCGCGTCACGGCGGGATAATCTCAATGGCTCCGAGCAGATTTTTTATTCCGGGTTTAAGGAGTTTGTGCGCCTGCATAAAGCTAACAGCCATGCGCCAGAAGCGGTGGTGGAAGGGGCTATGCGCGCGATGCGTATCTCTCTTAACCGCGAGATTGAAAATCTGGAGATGCATATTCCGTTTCTGGGGACCGTGGGTTCGGTCAGTCCCTATATCGGCCTGTTTGGTACGGTGTGGGGCATCATGCATGCCTTTATCGCCCTGGGAGCAGTCAAGCAGGCTACTCTGCAGATGGTGGCGCCAGGTATTGCAGAAGCCCTGGTGGCGACGGCCATTGGTCTGTTTGCCGCGATTCCGGCCGTAATGGCCTTTAACCGCCTCAGTTTGCGGGTGACGAAACTGGATCAGAACTACGGTAATTTTATGGATGAGTTCACGGCCATCCTGCATCGTCAGGCCTTCTCGACAGATAAATAGGGTGCATTATGGCTTATCAGCGTCATCGTCGTGAAATCAAGTCTGAAATTAACATCGTGCCACTGCTCGATGTGCTACTGGTGCTGCTGCTGATTTTTATGGCGACAGCGCCGATTATTTCGCAAAGTGTGGAAGTGGATCTGCCGGATGCCAGTGACGCCAAAACGGTGGTCACTAATGATGAGCCGCCGGTGATTATCGAAGTGGCTGGCATCGGTCAATATACGGTGGTGATAGATCATGAGCGCATGGAGCTATTACCGCCAGAGCAGGTGGTGAGTGTGGTCAAGGAGCGATTGCAGACCAAGCCGAAGACGGTTTTTCTGATTGGTGGGGCCAAAGAGGTGCCCTATGAAGAGATTATCAAGGCGTTAAATATGCTGAAGGAGTCGGGGGTTGCTTCAGTGGGTTTGATGACGCAACCGATTTAACTCCGACATGATTTCTGTACCTCCTTATTGTGGACGCGAGCGGTAGTAATGGCACCTGAACAGAACGATAAATTTAAGCGATATCTGATCATCTCTGTGATTCTGCATGTTGTGCTGATCGGCTTCCTGATTTTTGGCTCCCTGACGCAGAATGTGGAGATGGGCGGCGGTGGAGGCGGCGATGTTATTGACGCTGTGATGGTGGACCCGAATGTGGTTGCGCAGCAGTATGATCGTAAACAGCAACAACAGGCAGAAGCGCAAAGAGCCGAGAAGTTACGCCAGCAGAAGAGTGAACAGCAGGCGCAGGAGTTACAGGCCAGGCAAGAGGCTGAGCAAAAACGATTGAAAGAGCT
>JBOFSC010000007.1:0-4822 GCA_051651345.1 Enterobacteriaceae bacterium | reverse complement strand
AAAAAGGCCGGTACCATATAATCAGGCAGTGTACGTGTTAAGAGGGTACGTAATTCACCATCCCGTAGCGATTCTGATCCCGGACTCTTCTCCTGCTGAGATAACAGGTAAGCCACCAGTTGTTGTTCCCCGGCATTATCCTGCCACTCCACAACTACCGCTTCCTTAATTCCCTCTATCGCCATCAAGGCTGATTCAATTTCTCCTGCTTCTATTCTAAAACCACGTAATTTAATCTGATGATCATGACGTCCCAGGTATTCAATAGCTCCCCCCGGCAAATAACGAGCCAAATCTCCGGTGTCATACATTCGCATTCCCGGTTGCTGACTCAGGGGATTGGCAATAAATTTTTCGGCGGTAAGCTCAGGTCGATGTAAATATCCACGAGCCAGACCCACACCGGCGATATACAGTGTTCCTTCCACTCCCGGTGCAACAGGTTGTAACTGCTGATCCAGAATATAGAGCTCTATATTGCTGATAGGGTAACCAATCGGGACACAAGAAAGGGGCAGCGTCGCATCGCACTGCCAGGCAGTGACATCCACAGCGGCTTCTGTGGGGCCATACAGATTATGGAGAGAGACCCTGGGACAACAAATGAAGAAGCGCTGTTGCAACTGGTAAGATAAGGCTTGTCCGCTACAAATCACCCGTTTTAGGGTAAAGATCTGCTGCTGCTGCACCTTGTCCAGAAACAGAGACAACATAGGTGGCACAAAATGAAGGGTAGTGATAGCCTGAGAAGCAATCAAATGGCATAGATAAGCCGGATCCCTGTGTCCCCCGGGTTTCGCGATAACTAATACCGCTCCAGATATCAAGGGCCAGAATAATTCCCATACGGACACATCAAAGCTCAAAGGGGTTTTCTGTAATACCCTATCCTCTGCTGTCAGTTGATAGCTTTGCTGCATCCAGCATAATCGGTTGACGATGGCTGCATGGCTGATGCCAACACCTTTAGGCCTTCCTGTAGAACCGGAGGTATAAATCACATAAGCCAGATTATTCTCATGTAGTGTGGTATCCAGATTATTGTCTGGATAATCAGCATAGCACCACTGTTTCAGATCCACGATATGGTGAGGAAGATCACTCTGTGGCAGACGCTGCTGATATTTCTGCTGTACCAAAAGCAGTGTTGCCTCGCTATCCTGCAACATATATTGGAGGCGCTCGGACGGGTAGTCCGGATCCAATGGGATATAGGCTGCACCGGCTTTAATAATGGCCAGTAATCCGATCACCATCTCAAGGGAGCGTTCCATACAGACAGCGACCAGACTCTCAGCTCCCACCCCCTGAGTGGAGAGATAATGGGCTAACTGATTGCTGCGTTGATTCAGTTGATTATAAGTTAATATGCTATTTTCAAAAATAACAGCGGGATGAGAATGACTCTGTTGTACCACCCTTTCAATCCAGTGAGGTAAAAGAGTGGATGAAAGAGACTCTTTATCTGCAGGACAGACCGGAGCTTCCTTATTTTGCGCACACATATTATGGATCTAACCCTATAATAAACCTACAACTTTAGATATGACAGGGATATGCTCTTCATACATCAATTGCCGCCTGGCTTTAACTTGAAGTGTTTGGGTATATGATTTATTGAGAACGACCCTGCATTGTCTTGATAAGAGAGCTTGGGCGCATATCCGTCCAGACATTCTTAATATATTCCAGGCAATCATTTTTGCTGCCTGTTTTACCCACTGACAACCAGCCTGCCGGAATCATTTTATCTTCTGGCCAAAGAGAATATTGACCCTCATCATTTTTTAAAACCTGATAAGTTGTTTCATTAAGTTGCTGTTGCATAAATCCTCATCTCTTACTACATACTGATGATCTTTCAGGTTGCATCGTTGATACCTGCAACCTGAAAGATGACGGCAGGTGTCAGGTATTCTCCAAATACTATATTATAGTAATCGTAAAAAACTTTTTTTGCTTAAAAAATATGTAACCTAATGCTAGGTAAATATTATTTTTTGTAACAAGAAAGTATGGCTATCCATGCCACAATGGGTTGCGCCATATTGGCGTGGCGGGTACCCTCTCCCATCAATGGGAGGGGGACTTTTCTTTACTTCTCTATCAATACCGTGTGGAAGAAATGCAGTGACAGCGGATCCACCACATACCCCTTCACCTCTTTACGCACAGGCATATAGTTGATGCCGTGGGCAATCATCATCGCCGGGATCTACTCATGTTGCATCACCTGCGCCTGCTTATACAATTCAATACGCTTATTATGATCCCGCTCGCTGCTGGCCTCACGGATCAGCTTATCAAACGGCGCATAACACCAGCGGGAATAGTTAAGGCCGCTCTGTGCAGCAGCACAACTGTAATTGGTATTGAAGAAGTTATCTGGGTCACCGTTATCACCATTCCAGCCATTTAATGCCGCCTGGTGCTCCCCATCACGGATCCTTTTCAGATACTCTCCCCACTCATAGCTGATGATTTTGGCTTTAATCCCAATTTTGGCCCAGTCCGCCTGAATCATCTCAGCCATACGGCGACCGTTGGGATTATAGGGACGGGAAACCGGCATCGCCCAGAGATCGATATTAAAGCCATCAGCCAATCCGGCTTCTGCCAGTAACTTTTTAGCCGCAGCAGGATCATAGGGATAATCCTTGACCGCATCGTTATAACCCCACATTGACGGCGGCAGCAGATTTTTCGCCACCTGACCAGAGCCCTGGAACACCGCCTCAATAATGGCCTCTTTGTTAATCGCCATCGCCAGGGCCTGACGCACTTTAAGATGATTCAGCGGCGCCTTTTGGGTATTAAAGCTTAAAAAGCCGGTATTCTGACCCGTATCTTCCATCAGTTGGATATGGCTGTCCTGCTTCAGACGCGGCAAATCGGCCGGATTGGGATAAGCCATGATCTGACACTCATTCTTCTGCAATTTCGCCACACGCATACTGGCATCAGGAGTGATGGAGTAGATCAGCCGATCCAGCTTAGTCCTGCCCGCCCAGTGTTGATCAAAGGCCTTATAGAGAACCCGTGAATCTTTCTGGTACTGCATCAACTGAAACGGACCGGTACCGATGGGCTCCAGATCCACCTTTTCCGGCGTACCGGCGGCCAGCATCTTATCGGCATATTCAGCAGACAGGATAGAAGTATGGGCCATGGCAACATCAGCCAGAAAAGGCGCTGAAGGGGCGTTCAGCGTAAAGCGGACGGTGTAATCATCCACTTTCTCCAGTTTAACAATGCGTGTATCCATATCCATACTGACAAAGTATTCATAGTTGCCACCAGACACTTTGTGGTAAGGATGTTCGGCATCTTTTTGCCGCAGAAAACTAAACAGCACATCATCGGCATTCATTGGCCGCAAAGGGGTAAAGGTTTTACTGGACTGAAACTGCACCCCTTTACGCAGATAAAAGGTGTACTCTTTTCCATCCTCACTGACTTCCCAGCGCTCCGCCAGCCCTGGCTCCACCTCTGTGGTGCCCAGTTTAAATTCAGTCAGGCGGTTGTAGATTGGCACTGCGCTGGCATCCAGGGCGGTGCCCGAGGTCACCAGTTGCGGATTAAATGAATCCGGGGAGCCCTCGGAGCAATAGACCAGAGTCTGGGCTTTCAGACCCATACTGACCGTAAGCGCCAGGGCGCCTAACACCAGCGCACCACTTCTATTTATTTTTTTTAGCATTGAATGCTACCTTCCTTCGTATAATAAAATGATTAATGGATAAAATTATTTCTCTGACATCGCATCATCATAATTAAAAAAACCGACGCTCCCGTCTGCCCATCTCGTCACAAATTTATACCCTGTCTCTTTTAAGTGGCTCGCTGCGCAGATTTAGGTCGGAAGGCAATCACCACCTCTGGATGGGTTTCAATATAAGGGCCTTCCAGCAGTTGAATACAGTAGGGCACACTGGCAAAAACACCGTGTACCAGGGTATCCCCACTTGCGTTTTTCACCCCTTCCAGGGTTTCGGCAATGGCTTTCGGTTGTCCCGGTAAAGTAAGGATCAAACTGCGTCCGCGAATCACCCCCACCTGGCGCGACAAAATCGCCGTCGGCACATAGTGAAGGCTGACCTGACGCATCTGCTCACCAAAACCCGGCATCAGCCGATCCGCCACGGCAAGAGCGGCTTCCGGTGTCACATCGCGCAGTGCAGGCCCGGTGCCTCCGGTGGTCAGGACTAACTGGCAGCCCTCTTGATCCACCAGCTCGATCAGCGTCTGTTCAATCAGGGATTGTTCATCGGCAATAACCCGAGCAATTGTCTGGAAAGGCGTTGAAAGCGCTTTCTCCAGCCAGCTCTGTAAGGCTGGCACCCCTTGATCCTGATAAACACCGCTGGAGGCACGATCAGAAATCGCCACCAAACCGATACGAAATGCTGTCATATAAAATCCTACCTTTGTGACTGTGGTCTGTACTCAATTAATCTGAGGACTCCGTCATGAACTGTTAACAACTTCCTTCCTGTGGCATAGATATTTACACAACACAGAGCAGCCCAATTCCCCTCCGTGGAGGGGTGGCCCGTCAGGGCCGGGGTGGTTAATACGCCACATCCTCATTTCAACTCTGTAAAACATCCGCTGTTCGACTATTTGAGACACGAAAATCTAATATACTCTGTCGCGTGCAGCGCCGGACCACCCCGGCGCTAGCGCGCCACCCCTTATATCTTTGTAGTTGATTACCACTATTGATACGTGGTAATTCTTCGGTTGATCCCCGGAGAAGCTGTTGTAAGTTTCAGCCACCCCTGGAAACATTGATTTCGTTGTGGAGATTAAACTACAGCAG
>JBOFSC010000006.1:0-5779 GCA_051651345.1 Enterobacteriaceae bacterium | reverse complement strand
TGCTGCGCGCAACCTGGCAAATAGAGGCCACGATAGGATAGCCAACCGACTGTGGATCTAAATTCGTCATAAAGCTGCCTGGGATATAGATAAAATCCACCTGCATCTCGGCTAACCAACAGTGCTCACCATAACCGGTACTAAATCCATCGATAGCGATGCGAAACCCCTTCTCCCTGAGCTGATGCAGATTTTTCAGGATCCGCTGATTATTCTGCTCCGTACCCGACATAGCGGCCTTCAGGATCAGTTGATAGGGCTCAATCTGGTACTGCTGCACCAGATCGCAAATATCATGTAATAACAGCGGCCGACACAGTGTTTCAGGATAGAGGGTGAGCGCAAAACAGAGGCTGGGAAGCTGCTGACGATGGCTGGCGATAAAGCAAATGCCCTGTTGCAGTAGCCAGTGATCCACGTCGTAGTAGATACCAAATTCACGCACCACAGGCAAAAAAGTCTCGGCGGGAATGTGTTTGCCTTGCTCATCGGTTAAAAAAAGTTGCAGATGATAGAAGTGATCGCCCCTGAACCCCTGCACCGGCTCTGCCAGCAGGGTAAACCCCTGATCATCCAGCGCCTGCTGGATACGTTGCAGCGTGGCAACCTTATTCTGAATATGCACCTGCAATGATTCCTCACTGAGACAAGTGGATTCCGGCAGGCCAGAGCTTAATGAGATTTCCGCCAGAGAGCTGAGCTCGCCCAAAAAGGTGTTCAGATGTTTGACCGTTGAACGCACTTTGCCATAGCCAAGGCCATAATGGGGATGGAGCGGCAAGCCATTCCACAACAGGCGAAATTGATTCAGTTTATCCTGAATTCTGTTGATCTCTTGCTCACCACTGTCCCCATTGAGACGCACCACCAGATCGTTATCGGGTAATTGATACAGTTTTTCATCCGCCTTCAGAAGGGTCGCCAGGGTCTGTTCGATATGTTGCTTAAACTGGATGCGCAGATGGATACCATAAGCCCGGCTCAGGATATCCAGATTGGCCGTACGAATAAAGCAGACCACGGATTCCTCATTTTTATAGAGATCCTTGATTAACCAGCGCAGGTTGGGCAGACCCGACAGCGGATCTACCAGAGACAGGTGTCTGGCCTTACTATGCATAATGCGCTGATGAGAGCTGATAATAGAGAGCAGGGTCAGTGACAGGGTAAACATGATCAAGAGTGAAAGGGCAAAGACCAGACTCTGATCGGTATTGCTGGAGTAGAAGAGGCCCGGATAGTGCTTCACAATAATCCAGACCGCTATCAGCCAGATAGTACTGGAGGCAATAAAACCCAGCCTGACAGCACCATAGAGCATCATGGGCAACAGCAAGGTCAGGGGATAATTACTCAGCAGAATATGCTGATCACTGTACTCAAATGTCAGACAATAAACCAGCGAAAACAACAATAAGAGCCAGATAGCAAATTCAGCAATTTTAACATTGTGTGCCTTTTCATGCATGATACGCCGATAGATCACATGAAAGTAGTTGGGCCGCAACAGCAACCGCAGAAAATGGTAAATCGGCCATAGCCCGGCCAAACAAGCCAGCACGACCCCCTGGTAGTTGAGTAAAAGTTGTGGACTGCTCCCTTCGCCAGCCACAAAACCAATGGGTTCGCTGACCAGATTATAATTCACTATCCACTGCAGTCCGATCACTAACAGCAGGGGCAGAAAAAACAGCAATCCTGCAATCTGTAGCCAATTGAGGGACATCACGCGAAACAGGCTACTTTTCATCCTCTGTTTTTGCAGACTGCTTAGCAGCCAGCAGATGGTCAGGGAAAAGAAATACCAGGAGAGCACCACCAGGGTGGGATCGAGGCTTAGCTTGCTGCGGTAGTAGATAAATAATCCGGCGAAGATCCCTGGTAACGCGACGATATCATAGATCATCAACAGGGCAAGACAGACGGGCAGGGTAAGCAGCAGTAAGGTGATCCGCGTATCGGTGTAAGCCGGTGATAAATAACCAGCTATGGGGATCAGCAATACCCCCAGCAACAGGGGAATCCCCCACCATGTGGCGAGCCGTTTTTTTAAGACTTGTAATCTGAACACATTAAATCGTTGCAACATGCCATACAATCCATAGCATTTTTGGTATATTAGCGCCTACACAATAATACAAGGTGACTTTTTCTGTCCAGAAAAACTGGATACTGCCCGTAATGTTATAAGGCTCTCTTATCTATGCCCGTGATCAAAAACAGTTCGCAGCTACTTGCACAACACCGTGCACAGATTTTAAACACTCTGTTGCATAATAAGCAGCTAGTACAGAGTATCCTGGGACAGGATGATGAAGAAGCCGATGATATCAAACAAGAGCTGATTAAACAGACAGCGGAGATTAAATATCTGCTTCTGGATCAGCATGCGGCTGACCTCGCCGATTTACTGGAATCACTGCCCTTCGATGGACGGGAAGCTCTCTGGAGTCTGATAGAGGATAGTCAACGCGGCAAGGTTCTGGTCGAAGTTTCCGAAAGTGTTTGGGACAGTCTGACAGAAGAGATGAGCGACAGTGAACTGCTGAGCGCCATCAAGACCCTGGATCTGGATGATCAGGTCTATCTGGCGGAATACCTGCCACGGAATATGATAGGCAAACTCCTCACCTCCATGGAACCGGCACAGCGTGCTCAGGTTCGGGAGATCCTGCGCTTTGAAAGGGGCCAGGTGGGGACCATCATGGATTTCGAGTTAATCCCGATCCGCCCGGATGTGACTCTGGCCACCGTTCATCGCTTTCTGCGCTATGTTGGTACCGTTCCCGACTCAACCGATAAACTGTTTGTGATCGACCGGCAAAACAAGCTTCTGGGCGAGCTGCCACTGACCCGAATTTTACTCAATCCACCAACCACCCTGGTGTCGGAAGTGATGGACAGAGAACCGCACACTTTTTTCCCGGAAGATAAAGATGAAGATGCGGCAAGGGCGTTTGAACGCTATAACCTGATCAGCGCGCCCGTTATCGATAATGCGGGTAAATTGATGGGGCGTCTGACAGTGGAGGAGATCATCGATGTGGTCTACGAAGAGACTGATGCGGATCTGCGCCGCATGGGGGGACTTAGCAGCGATGAAGATATCTTTGCCCCTGTACTGAAAGCGGTGCGCAAGCGTTCCGCCTGGCTGGCGATCAATCTGTGTACGGCTTTTGCCGCTTCCCGGGTGATTGGACTGTTTGAAGATACCATCTCCCATCTGGTCGCCCTGGCTACCCTGATGCCGATCGTGGCCGGGATTGGCGGCAACACCGGCAATCAGACCATCACTATGATCGTGCGTGCTCTGGCGCTGCAACATATTCAAACCGGCAACGTCTCCTTTCTGTTAGTGCGCGAACTGCGGGTGGCCCTGATTAACGGCACGGTTTGGGGGGGGCTGCTGGGGGTTGTCACCTACTTGCTGTATGGCAATGCCGCTATGGGTGCGGTGATGACCCTGGCGATTATCCTGAATCTGCTGGTGGCAGCATTGATGGGGGTGATTATCCCAATGACCATGACACGAATGGGCCGTGATCCTGCTGTCGGCTCCAGTGTGATGATCACCGCGATTACCGATACAGGGGGCTTCTTTATCTTCCTAGGGTTAGCGACGCTGTTATTACTATAATCTTCAGGTCACAATCTATTTATTTTTTAGTCGCATTTTGCACTATTTTACTTTACTCTGAATGAAGTTTTTTGACGTCGCTGATTGTTTAAAAAAACTCTTTAAAGGAGGGGTTTATGCGGTTTATCAGATCTCTGGCGCTAGTTTCTCTTTTAGTACTCCCCCCAGCCACGACTGTGTTTGCCGCCGATACATCCAGCTATCAGTGTGATAACGGAGTGACGATTCAGCTCGCTTTCCCAGATGCTTCCCACGCCATCATGAACTATCAGGGTGAACTGATACTGCTGAAAAGTGCAGAAACTGCCAGTGGTGCGCGTTATGTTGGCGGCGATTGGCAGTTATGGGGTAAAGGCAGCTCTTCATTCAATCTGGCACATATGAAGGATAACGAATCCTTTGCCAGCGATAAGGGTAATAACTGTACCCGTATCAAAAGTAACAGCAGTAAGCGTAACAAATAGTTAACGTATGCAGATATCATGTTATCGTCGATAGTTGCAGGGATGCACTAACCAAGAGCCTGCTTATCAGGCTCTTTTCCATTCAGTTATCGTTGAATTTCCCTTTTCTCTGGCGGATTGCATAAGTATGACTTCAGAAACTCTTCTGGCTATCCAGGAGTATATCGATGCACAACACGTCCTGACGCTCTGTGTAACAGATAAAGAGGGATTTCCCTGGTGTGCCTGCTGTTTCTATGTCTTGCACAGAGAGACCATGACCCTCTACCTGATGTCGCAAAAAAATACCCAACATGGCCGGTTGATGATGAGCAACCCATGTGTGGCTGGGACGATTTTTCACCCACCAGAAAGTGTGGCGACACTGCAGGGCATTCAGTTTACCGGCACCATAGAGGAGCTATTATCCGAGCAGAGAAAGCTCGCCAAAAAACGTTATCTGCAACGCTTTCCCATTGCCCGCCTGATCCCCTCCCCCATCTGGGGCCTGCGCTTGCAGACCATTAAGATGACCGATAATCAGCGAAGTTTCGGCTATAAGCGTTACTGGCAAAACGCCTGTTCACCGAGTATTGACGAAAAACTGCAGGTATAACATATAGCCCGCTGTGGTGATCAACATGCCGCCCATTGCCAGATTAAAGAGACGAATACGCATCCTGCTGCTGAGGAGCGTCGAGACTCTGTCACCCAATACCGCCCAAACTGCCAGGGAAAGATAACAGACCACAAAATAGATCGACATAAATGTGATAAGCGGCGCGTGCGTTTGTGGATTTGAGAACATGGCTACGCCAGAAGCACAGGCGATCCACGCCTTTGGGTTCAGCCACTGTAATAAGAATCCCTGAGCGAAGCCTGGAATATTCCCTTTCGTCATCACCAACTCGGGATGGGCTGACGCGATTTTATAACCCATATAGATAATGAAGACAGAACCTGCGAGGCCCAGATATTTGAAAAATAGCGGGGAATTTTCGATCATTTTGATAAACCAGAAGCCAACAAAAATCAGTAAGATAGTAAAACCGATGGTCGCACCGGAGACGAAAGGAAACGTCCTCCAGAAACCGTGATTAGCTCCAGAGGCAACAGTGACCATATTCACCGGGCCCGGTGAAATAGACATGCTCAGAGCAAACATCCCCATGGCAAAAATCAGCGACAAGTCCATTTTTTTCTCCATCATCATCAGGACGGCAACACTACCCTGTCAGCAGGATCGGACAGATCGGATAAATTGGCAAGGTATTATGTTGGTGGTGGCCCTGAGATTGATTAACGTAAAAACATTTTTACTTACAGATTATCACATAAATTGATGGTATTAGACTGTTTCTGGACGGTGCAGATAATCTAAAACAGCAGAGGTAGCATCATGCTAAAGCTATCCAGGTTGACTTACCTATGTTTGTGGTTTGCCAGTACGATATTTTCTGCTGCTGCCAGTGCCATTTCCAGTGGACAAGATGTCATTGAGGGGGAATACCCTTATTTTGCTGCTATTGCACAGCACAGGACCAGGCCAGTGTTAGTAGATTTTCATATGTAGGTACTTAAGCTCATAACACATTGATGTACCTTTAATTCATTACAGGGTAAATACTAAGACCTAACGATAGCAACATACTTTTCTGATCTCGCCTGGGATGAGCTCGTTGACCATGAGTCGCAAAAA
>JBOFSC010000005.1:0-5931 GCA_051651345.1 Enterobacteriaceae bacterium | reverse complement strand
CAGGGGATAGCCACATCCCCTGCCCAGACATTACGATCACGCACCAGGGCAAAGTAATTACCGGCAACCGCGATCTTACCATTCATAAAATCCTGGCCGCTTTTTGGCAGATCCCCATCCGGAACCGTATTCGCCGTATCGATGGGTACCAGTAACATACTATAGCCACCGGTAGTGGTTTTATCATCCGCAATATAGATAACAGTAAACAGCGCCTGTAATTGCTTTGTATAACCGCTGTCAGAAAAGTCACTAATGGCCTGTTTAACCCTGGCCGCTAATGCGCTACAGGTTTTATCTGAATTCATCGTAAAACAGGCATAAGGCGCCTGGTCAAACAGCGTCAGGATGCTCTGAACCTGCGTCTTTAACTCGGTGACTTGCGGGCCTAAAGCATAGGGGGTACGCTGGCCAATAAAATTATTCACCCCGCTCATATAGTGTGTTAGAAAATCAAGATATTCAGAGTATTGTTTACGTGTTTTCTCCAGATAACTGATGGCCTCATAAGTGGCGGTTCCCGGAGTATAGGTGTTCTGATGAATACCAAAATCGGAATAGAGCCGGTAAACCGGTGACCAATAATAGAGGGTCTCGGGTTTCTTTAGATCGATCTGGGTCTGGAAATCGTTTTTAGCATACGAAATAGCATTATCCAGAATACCTAAACAGGCATCCACATTATCTTTTGAACATGAGACGAAGGGGTAATGCCCACTCTCTTTTTCACCAAAAATATCGGCCAGCTTATTCGGATAGCCTCCGATTTGCATGGCTGAAATGCGCAGTGCACTGGCATATTTGGTGGTCTCAGCATCCATTTTAAAGGTAGACTCAAAATTAAATATACTGGCAAACTTCAGACCATATTTTGCCTGATAATTAATTTTTGCCTGGGCAGTTTCAAACAGCACACTGAGGGAGAAGATCAGCGCCGCGCCGGATTGCGCCTGCTGAATAAAAGCATCTCCACACAGTGGAGCGAACTCATTTTTTTCATAAGCGGCCTTGGCTTGTGGGGTCAGCATATCTTCACCAAAACCGCTTTGTGGCGGGATATAGGTTGCGTCTGCATTAAAGCTTTGCACATAAGTTGCGCTGATTTTATATCTGTCAGAAGAGGCCTGACCAAGAAACTCCGCACTCCCTCCTGTGCTCAGGTCAGAAATATCGATACTGCCATTGGCCATAAAATTAAGTAATGCCTTAAGCGTCTCCTGGGTGGTCTCCGTTGACATATCCAGACCACCGGTCAGATTGGAATATCGGACAGACCCCGGCTGACCGGCATTAATAAAACAGCCTCCGGGCTTGGGCTGTAGAAAAATCTGCAGTGCGCCATCCCCGGGTGTCACACTGACGGCGTTACTGGTTAAGTTATGTGGTGCACTTGCTAAATTTTCAGCAACACAAACGCTGGAGAAGAAAACTGCCGATAGCGAAAGTGCATGAATCAGATTACTTTTGATCATTTCACTCACCCCTCTTACAGGTTGTGAACAGCCGAAATGGCAACACAAAACATATCAGAGACAATATCTTGATCAACAACAAGGTTACTTTTGCTAACACATTAGACCTATATTACAAAGGGATTTGCATATCATATTGATTTTACATTGCTAGTTTTTTAGATTAAAAAAGTATTGCTACAGACTTACAAATCATTACTATGTTATGTCAGCCTGACTTATCCCCGTCGTTTACCAAAAGCGCTGTATATGCCAACGCTATCGCCCGGCTTTAACTCATTTATTAAGGAATACCCGATTGACACTGACTACTATCCCGCGTTGGACCTATATTGCGCCAGCCCTCTCCTGGCTTCTGATCGTCCTCGCCTCCTGGCTGGGCCACTCCCTGCTTTTTATAATAGTGTTAGGCTGTGGCCTGGCAGGTGCGGTATTTGCCGCTGTCCACCATGCCGAGGTGATTGCTCATAAAGTGGGAGAGCCATTTGGAACTTTAGTGCTGGCCGTCTGTGTCACTATTATTGAGCTGGCCCTGATTTTGTCAGTAATGCTGGCCGGTGGTGTGGAAAAATTGGCGCTGGCAAGAGATACCATCTTTTCCGCTATTATGCTCTCCTGTAATGGTATTGTTGGCGTTTGCCTGCTGCTGGGCGGCTTGCATCATCGGGAGCAGAATTTTCAGTTGCGCGGCGCTAAAGCGGCATTAACCGTCCTGGCTGCAATGTCTGTTCTGGCTCTGGTATTACCGAACTACGGTCATAGCGAACCCGGCCCCCTGCTCTCCTCTTCACCATTGGCGTTTACCGGCATTGTCTCTATTGTCCTCTATATTGCTTTTATATTTGTGCAGACGATTCGCCATCGTGATTACTTTATTAATGAAGAGAGCTTTAATATTGAAGTACATTTAGCCCCCCCTCCGGCTCGGGTTGTCTGGCTAAGCCTGATTCTGCTTATGATCTCCCTTGTTGCCGTCATATTACTGGCGAAATTATTATCGCCCTCTATTGAGAGTGCGGTGCGGGAAGCTGGTGCCCCCGCTGCAGTAGTGGGGATTATTATCGCCGCGCTGGTTCTACTGCCCGAAGGTATTGCCGCCGCCCGTGCCGCCTGCGCCAACCGCCTGCAAAACAGTCTGAATCTGGCTCTGGGTTCCGCTCTGGCCTCCATTGGCCTGACTATTCCCGCCGTCGCCGCTATTTTTGTCTTTATGGGACAACCACTTATTCTGGGCCTGGAAAACAAAGAAACCATATTCCTGATCCTGACACTACTGGTGGGTTCTTTATCACTCTCCACCGGCAGAACCACCATATTACAGGGTCTGGTTCATTTGATTATTCTGGCTTCATTTGTCTTCTTCGCCATTACGCCCTGAGGTAATAATATCCTAATAATCAAGGTATCAAGATGATGTTTGGACAGAAATTCACTTTCTGCACAATGACCTGTTTATTCAAAGTGTCCGCAGCAGTTGTGATTCTGTTCAGTTTATTCTGTCAGATTGCTGTCGGTCAGGAGAGAGACAAACCTCATCATGCCGATAATAAACCGCCCTCTGTAACCGATCCGCTCACTCCTCCCCCTCAGTTGACCTTACACAATCAACTGAGTCTGCTGGTGATCGATGATCAAACCAGTGGCAATCACTATATCACTACCCTGAGCAGCGGCGGTGGGATCGCCTCAGGTGCCAGGGCCCCCATGCTGTTTGGGGTACGTCATCCCGCCGGGCGTAACACCCATCCTGTAATCTGGTCTCCCCATCCCGATTTGCAGGATGTGACCCTTATCCAGTCGGTAACACCCGCAAGTATATTCAGTGGCCTTGCCGATAGTAGCGGCCAGGTGAGTCAGAGTGAGCTGACGGGAACCGAACTCAGCGCTGTGCAGCCAATCAATCTGCTACTGGGTGAACAGGCATTGAGCCATTTTATCAGCCAGCCGGTGGGAAGCAGCCATCTGCTGACCCTGCGCGAGCAGCTACAAAATGGCGGGGAGCGACAAACAGAGAGTATGGTCAGCAAACAGGCTATGCTGACCCTGCGCAAGCCAGCCCAACTGCATTGCCATGATAACAGGGTGGAAGGGGTGCCAGGCAAAATCTGTCTGCTGCGAGAGGTTAACACTGAGGCTCATAATCTCCAGGGCAGCGATATCTATTTCGTCCTGCGTATACGTACCGCGCTTCCAGGTATCCGCTACCGGGTCGGTCAGCAGTGGTATCCGCCAGGTACGCCGATCCCGTTGGCGGAATTTGCCCAAAGCAAGGCCATCGAGCTGTTTCTGCCCCAGTCGAACTCTCAGCATCATCAGAATCTGCAACATTCTCTGCAACACCGATCCCTCTCCTCTTTTCTGGAAGCCGGATTTTACTCCGCCTCTCGCCACAACAAAGGAGATCGGTTTGCCATCAGACTGGGTGAGGGCAAGGTACCGGCAGAGGAGGGCCAATATCAGTTATCGCGTCTGTCGTTATTGCTGATTGAAGATCAGGCAAGCGGCAATCACTATCTCACTACCCTTACCAGCAGTGGCCGCAACAAACAGTCTCTGCCGGTGCTCTATGGTGTGCAACAGCCAAAAGGCAGTGAGCGCCCACTAACCTGGTATATTAGCCAACAAGAGCAAACCATCAGCGAGATGCCACAGTTGCTGCCGGGAGATCTGTTTCATCCCCCGCAGCCAGGGAGCACGCCCTTTGCCAACAGACAATCGCTACTGCTGAATGACTCGGGCTGGAGCAGCCTGCTGGCGATGTCTCCGGGAGAGAACACCACCTGGCGTTATCAGCAACTACCGCCGGATCAGCCGAAAGTGGTGTTAAGCCATCTGATTAAAAACGGTCAACTCACCTTAAGGCGTACCTCACCGATGATTTACCGTGATGAGTCGGTGGAAGGCATGATGGGTAAACTGTGCCGCATTCGTGAAGTGGCATGGCGAGGCGAAGCGACGCCACAGGGACCGGTCCGTTTTGTTGTACGCAGTCGGGCTAATCTGCCGGATGCCCGTTATCGTGTCGGCCAGCGCTGGGTACCTCTGGGAGATTCTGTCTCGCTCGACGAATTTGTCGGCAGTCAGGGCATTGATTTTTTCTTCAGGCCACCGGGAAAAGAGTATGAACAGGAATGGCAACAACAATTCAGCGGACGAACCTTGGGGGAGTCACTGCTGATGATGTTTTTTATGCCCTCACGTATTCAGGAGGGGGATAAATTTGTGCTCAGCAATACGGGCTTGAAAGAGTTAGGGGCGACAGCAGGCAATAGTGTTTCTCCTCCCCTGCCCTTCAGAGTGGGGGTACTGCCTCCACAGAACAAGGGTTGCATCATCCAGACCCTGGACGGGGTGAAGGGAAAAGTGTGCCAACTCCGCGCCCTGAGCTATCAGGGCAGTAGTTCGCCGACAGATCTCCAGCTTAATGTGCAGCTCAGCCCTCCGATATCCGATGCACGTTTTCGTCTGTGGCAAGAGTGGCATGAAGTTGGGCGCAGCATCCCCGCCACGGAACTAGTCAACAGTCAGCAGATGGAGCTGTTTATTGCGGATCAACCACCAGACCCTGCTGCGCCTGCCGGAAGTACGCAAACCTTCACAGGTGCCGCCACGATGACACTTTACTCTCCCGGCCGCCTGGGACAGGGAGACTCTTTTACGCTACCTCTGGGTGAGGTGAACTGGGAGGTTATGGGAGAGCAACCAGAGATAAAAGAGGCCGGAGCTAAAGTGACGGACCCTCATGGGTTACGCGATAAAAGTGACAGCAATGAGTTAAAAATCCTCAAAACCTTGAGCGGTGAAGAGAGCCGCGACTCGGTACAACTACATGCTTCTTTATCTCCCTACTATACCTGGAACAATCACACCTCCACAAATATAGCCTTTGCGGTATCTCCGACGGATTGTTTGCACAAGAGTGTGGATCTGAATAAAGCCGCTCTCTTTTACCGGGTGATGGGCCGTCCTGAAGAAATGATTGAAAACCTGACCTATGAACCTATGGCACAGGGACTCTATCTGATTCATCACGACCATAAACCCACTTCACCTCAGCAAGTCACTGACTTCAGAATTTCTTTGCCCAGGTTAGCAAAGACGGTCGCAGAAAGTGGCGACATATCCTCTTCAGGAGGAAAGTGCATTTTCAGCTTTTATATCACCGGTCCTGATCCCTTGAAACCTGGTTACACTCTAACAGATAGTAAGAAAGTCACCGTTGATATGGGTAAACAGGACTAAAAAACTATTCCTGATAGCGCATCGCTTTAGCTCAGAGGCAGTGGATGCTATGCAGGTTCTCAGACCCGCCGTGAACCCGTCCCTGGGGGCTCGGAGCGCAGCATCCCTGCTGCTTACGGTCTGATAACCTGCATAGCATCCACTGCTTCGATATTTGCAACAGGTAGTTAGCTGCAGAAGTAAGTGCCGTCACCGCGAGATATTATCTACGGATTAC
>JBOFSC010000004.1:0-7976 GCA_051651345.1 Enterobacteriaceae bacterium | reverse complement strand
GGCTTAACGGCATTATGCTGGATTTTTAGCGGGATGATTAGCGATATGCTGGGAGGGATCAAACAGTTTGACTCCCTGGTGGCCTTAAGTGCTGCAGTACTGATTGCCGCCAGCGGTGTTGCCAGTTGGAAGCAGATCCAGAAAACCACCGAGTGGGGTGTGTTGCTGCTGTTCGGAGGGGGATTAACATTAAGCGCGATTCTGAAGGATTCCGGCGCCAGTGTGGTGATGGCAAAAGGCATGGCCGATCTGTTTGGTGAGAGCCACTGGTTTATCATTATCTTGGCCGTGACGCTGCTGATTATCTTCCTGACGGAGTTCACCAGTAATACCGCCAGTGCCGCCTTGTTAGTGCCGATTTTTGCCACTGTGGGCGCAGCGCTGGGCATGCATCCGATGGTATTGACCCTGGTGATAGGTATCGGCGCCTCCTGTGCCTTTATGTTGCCGGTGGCGACGCCGCCCAATGCGATTGTGTTTGGTACAGGAGATGTGAAACAGTCGGAAATGATCAGAGCCGGTTTATGGCTTAACCTGTTCTGCGTCATTATTATCGCCCTGTTTGCCTGGTTCTTCTGGTTGTAAAATTGTAAGCAAAAAACAACCCTCTTCAGGCCCTGTCGTGCCTCCCTCTCCCCGCAAGCGGGGGAGGGAAACACGATGCGATGGTATCAGCCCACCCTCCTGCCACACATATGATCTGTTGTTACTATTCTGGTATTCTCTCTGTTTGTAGTAGACTACTCTGAGTAGGGTTAAATATTGAGGATAATATGCAGGTGACCAAAATTCAGATGTCAATAGGGGGAATGTTACTATCGTGGGTTACAGGTAGTGTACAGGCCGCTGTGTTGCAACCTGATCCTGCGTGGCAGGAGGGGAAGCTGGACAACGGTTTTTCCTGGCAGGTATTGGTGACCCCACAACGTCCGACGGATCGGGTAGAAGTACGGTTGGTGGTGGATACCGGTTCATTGATGGAGAGTGCGCAGCAAACCGGCTTCTCCTGGTTGATCCCTCAGCTTGCCATGCACCACAGTGCCACGATGACGCCCTCTGAATTAAACACCTTCTGGCGTGAAGTCAATACCTCCATGGTTTCACCGCCGGTGGTGATCAACTCCTATGATATGACGCTCTTTAGTCTGAGTCTGCCCAACGGCAAACCCGAAGTGCTGAAACAGTCCCTGAGTTGGCTGGCAGACAGCATGGGCAAGTTACCCATTACCAGTGACAATCTGTTAAAGCTTAAAGGTGAGGCACAACCGATCGTCACCTACCCGCCCAATATTCATGATCCCTGGTGGCGTTATCGTTTAAAAGGTTCGCTGATGCTGGGACATGATCCGGCACCTGCATTGGCTTCTGTCGACAGCAAAGCGCTGGCGGAGTTCTATCAGCAAAACTACACCCCGGACGTGATGACCCTTTATGTGGCGGGGAATGTTGACAGTCGTAAGCTGATAGAGCAGATCCAAAAACAGTTTTCTGTGTTACATGGCAGCCGCACTGTTGCTGCGCCGGTCGCTTCTTTGGCACCGATGAGCCAGGAGCCGGTCAGCCTGATCGGGGATGCGGGCGGCGACAGCAATCTGGCCCTGGTCTGGGATGATCCCTGGACACCGGTACATGATGACACGGCGCTTTATCGTTACTGGCTCGGTGATCTGACTCGCGAAGCCCTGTTTGCCCGCCTGAAGGAGCAACTGGCCCGCAAGAGTGGCAAGGAGCAGCCGGTAGAGGTGGGTGTGGGCTGTGCCGTGCGTTTTGAGCGTTCACAATGCGCTATCAATTTAAAGGTGACGCCGGACAGCGTTAAAACCGTACTGACCCGGACCGGTAACGCGGTTCTGGAGCTGGAAAAGAAAGGATTTACCCAGCAGGAGTTTGATACCCTGCTGGCGCAAAAGCAGCAACAATTGAAAAACCTGTTCGCCACATACGCCCAGATGGATACCAATCTGCTGGTCACCCAGCGTTTGCTGCTGCAACAGCGTAATATGGTGGATATCTCGCCGGAAAATTACCAGCAACTGCGCAGCCACTTTCTGGAGGCGCTCAGTCTCGACAAACTCAACAGCGCCATGCGCACATTGTTGTCACAAGAGCCGGTATTGGTTCTGACCCAACCGGAAGGGGAGCCTGAGGGAGATGTGAAAGGCTTGTCTGCACTCTACAAGCAATTAACGACGTTGCCGGTACCGGAAACCCCCGCACCTGCAACAGAGCATGAGGAAAAGCAGGAAAAGAGTGGCACGGAACAGCCATAGTTTACCCGCACCACCCAAATAGATCCCCTTTCCCGCGTGTGGGAGAGGGGAAATCACTCTCTGTTTACTTCACATGCAGATCATTACTGACCTGTTTGACGCCTGCGACGCCACGGGCCACTGAACCTGCTTTATTCACCTGTTGTGAAGAGGTGACAAAACCACTGAGTTGCACCCGTCCTTTAAACGTCTTGACGGTGATACCCGTAGAGTCAATCCCTTTTTCTGCCAGCAGAGCCGATTTCACTTTCGTGGTCACGACCGTATCATCGATATAGTTGCCGGTACTCTCTTTATGCGCATTACCGGCACATCCGGCCAGTGCAAACAACAGGGCCAGAACCCCCCAGGTACGGCGTGATAACCATTTCATCTTCTCTCTCCATAACGTTATTGTAACGCGCCTATTATCTTCAAATTCAGAGTATCAGGCACCTCATTATATGACAAGATATTAAGGCCTGGCGCAAACAATCTGCCATAACGTGACAAAAGAGGTCTTAACTGGGGTGCGACCAGCAGTATCGGGGCATGCCCCTCCGCTTTCATCTGCTCCTGAATCAGCGGCATATTATTCTGTAACTGAGTGAGAATATTGGGATCTACCGGGAAGCTATCCAGCGACACCTTGCCGGATTGCTGCGCCTGATTCAGGGCGGCCAGCAACATATTCTCCAGCGCATTATCGATGGTATAGACTGAAATCGCGCTCTTCTCCTGATTGATATTGGCAACAATGGCGCTGCGCAGGGCATAGCGAACATCGGAGGTCAACAGGATCGGATCTTTGGTCACCGCCGAACTCTCCAGCAGGGTGGCGGCTATAGTCACGATATCTTTGAGCGACACCTGCTCCATCAGCAGTTGGCGATATACCCGCAACAACTGACTGAAATTAAGCGCTGCGGCAAGATCTTCCGCCAGTTTAGGGGCCAGCCTGGACAGACGTTCATTCAAATGGGTGATATCGTCATAGTTAAACAGCTCCGGCAGATGGTGACGGGCCACTTTATTGACATGGGTCGCGATCACACTGGCGCAATCCACCACCTGATAGCCCAAATTAAGGGCGTTAGCTTTCTGATCTTCGTTGATCCAGGTGACGGCCATCCCATAGGCCGGGTCAACATCCATAATGCCATCGACCTCACCATAGAGCTCCGTGGTGGCAATAGCCATCAGGCGTTCGCTGTGTACATTACCTTCTCCCGCTTTAACGCCATTGATATAGATGGCGTATTGCGCCGGTTTAAGGCGGAAGTTTTCCCGAATACGGATCTCCGGCAGTAAAATACCACTGATCTCCGAAATCACCTGACGTACGCCCTTCATCCGCTGCAATAGCGGACTGCCTTTGGCTTTATCCACCAGCGGCACCAGCTTATAGCCCAGATTGAGACCGATAGGCTCAATAATAGGGATCGAATCCCAGCTTACCGTCCGGGTACTATCCTCCTCCATGGCCTGAGTGATAGCCTCAAGATCCACCTCCGGCTCTGCCTTATGGACTACCCGACTTTGTCGCCAGCCCGTAAAGGCAAGAACCGCGGTAAAGGCGAGAAAAGCGGTATGGGGCATACCTGGCACAATCGCCAGGATAAACATCACAAAGGCCGCCACATAAATGGTGGAGGGCGAGGCCAGCATCTGGCTCTTGACCTCTTCGCTGATATCGCCACCATCGCTGACGCGAGTGACGATAATCGCCGCAGAAGTGGACAGCAACAGGGAGGGGATCTGCGCCGCCAGACCATCACCGATGGTCAGCAGAACATATTGCTGGAAAGCGACCCCAGCGGGCAGGTCATACTGGAAAACACCGATACAGATACCGCCCACCACGTTGATGATCAGTACCATAATCCCGGCGATGGCATCTCCACGGACAAACTTAGACGCCCCATCCATGGCCCCATAGAAGTCTGCCTCACGGGCTACCTCCTGACGCCGATCCCGGGCCTGCTCCTGATTGACCAGACCGGCATTCAAATCGGCATCGATAGCCATCTGTTTACCCGGCAAAGCATCCAGGGTAAAGCGGGCGGAGACCTCGGAAATCCGCTCAGCCCCCTTGGTGATCACCACAAAGTTAATGATCATCAGGATCACGAACACCACGAAACCGACCACAAAGTTACCGCCGATCACCACCTGACCGAAGGCTTCAATCACCTTACCGGCGGCATCGGAACCCTCATGCCCCCGCAGCAGCACCACACGGGTGGAGGCAACGTTCAGGGTCAGACGCATCAGGGTACTGACCAGCAGCACCGTAGGAAAGATGGCAAAATCGAGCGGTCGGTTGCTGTTAACACTGACCAGCAGAACCAGAATGGCCAGCACGATATTAAAGGTGAACAGGATATCCAGCACCAGCGGTGACAGTGGCAGGATAACCATCGCCAGCACGCTGAGCAGCAGAATCGGTATGCCCACATGTCCGTTTTTCAGCAGAGTGTGGAGTGAGGGAAACTTACGATTTAACATCGGGCATCAAGACCTCTTTAGCAATAGAGATTTGTTTATTGAGAAGGGGTTTATCCCCGTTACCGGAGCGCCAGGATTTTAATTGCAATACATAGGTCAACACATGGGCGATGGCACGATAGAGCTGCATCGGAATCTGCTGGTTAACGCGTGTACTGTGATAGACGGCGCGGGCCAGAGTCGGGAACTCGACCACCTCTATCCCTTTATTTTCAGCCACCTGACGGATATAAAGCGCCATATCATCCATCCCTTTAGCCAGAATATAGGGGGCTTTGGCCTTGTCAGGGTCATATTTCAGTGCCACCGCATAGTGAGTTGGGTTGGTCAAAACTACATCCGCCTGCGGTACGCTACGGCTGATCTGGCCCATGGAAATCTGTCGTTGTAATTGACGAATCCGTCCTTTGATCTGCGGGTTACCATCGTTTTGCTTATGCTCCTCTTTCACTTCCTGTTTGGTCATTTTCATCTTTTTCATAAACAGAAATTTACTTAAGGGGATATCAATCACGGCAAACAGGATCAGCGTCAGCACAAAGTAAATCAACACGCCGTAGTAGATAGAAAAACCCCGCTCAATGGCGATGGGCAGCACCTGCGATTGCAAGTGTAATAATTCGGCCAGATGTGACTGAATCAGGGTATAGAGCAACAGCAGGATCACGATACATTTGGCGATCATCTTCAGCACATCGGTCATTTTGCTGGCAGAAAAAATCTGCTTCAGCCCGGAAATCGGGTTCAGTTTTTTCAAATCCGGCAAAATTTTATTTGGGGTAAAATTCCAGCCACCGGGGATCATACCGGAAATAATCACCAGCACCGGCACTGGCAACAGAGTCGCCAGAAACTTGAGCAAAATAAACATATTATGGAAAGCAAACAGCTTAAGGGCATTGGGATCATCCAGACGCGCCGCTAAAGTCTGTACGCTAATAAAAGATTCCTGCACCAACTGTTTGTAGAACGGCAGACTCATGCTCAGTATCACAAACGCCGACACGGTGGCCACGGTCATGGTCACATCGCGGGAACGGGGCAGATTACCCTTTTGTCGCGCTTTACGCAGTTTACTCGGTGTGGCTTTTTCGCTCTTTTCGCCGCTACTGTTACCTGACATGAGCCCCCCATAACAGATCGAGCCGGGCTAAAATCTCGTTAGTCAGGCGAATATAGTGATCCGGAATACGGTTGATCAGCAAGGCAAAACAGAACAGCCCAAACAGCATACTGATGGGAAAACCCAGGGTAAACAGATTCAGGGTGGGAGAGATCCGGTTCAGCAGGCCAAACGAGCCCTGCACGATCATCATAATAAAAATGGTGGGCAGGGCCAGAAGCAGAGCCGAACTGATAATCCAGCCAAAGCCGAAAACCACCGTTTTCAGGGTGGGCACATTGATGGCTTCCCCGATAGGCCAGTAGATAAACCCCTTGTATAAAATAGTGATAAACAGCAGATGCCCGTCCATGCTAAAAAACAGCAGTGCGGTGAAGACAAAGATAATCTGCGACAACACCGTGGTGGAGTTACCGTTAGAAGGATCGTTCATCACCGCCATACTCAGCCCCATATTGAAGGCCAGAATATGTCCGGCGGTTTGCAGCGCCATAAAGACCAAAGAGAGAATGGTACCAAACAGCAGGCCCCACAAAATCTGCTCACCAATTAACAGAAACGAGCGCGGGGACAGCAGTTCCGTTAGCAGCACATTATTGGGTAGCATGGGCGTGATTAAAATCGCCAGCACCACTGCCAGACCAATGCGTGCTTTGCGCGGAAAGGCCCGCTGATCGAATATGGGGCAGAAATAGAGAAACGCGACAATGCGGATCAGCGGCAGCCAAAGGGCCATCAGGGGCGTGAGCAGGGTCTGGATATCGATACCCATAATATTAACCTGCCAGTTTTGCCGCCAGATGGAAGATCTCGATGGCAAAATCCGTTAGCTTAGTCAGCATCCACTTACCGGCAAAAATCAGGATAAACAGCGTCATGGCCAGACGCGGCAGAAAGCTCAGCGTCTGTTCATTAATCTGGGTGGTGGCCTGAAAAATACTGACCAACAAACCTACCAACAAACTGGGGACAATCGCCACCAGAGAGATCATCAACACCAGTTGAATCCCTTTGGCGACAATATCGCCTGCAACATCGAGGGTCATCATGGCGCTATACCCCTTGTATACTGGCGGTTAGGGTGCCCACCAACAGTGACCAGCCATCGCACAGCACAAACAGAATCAACTTAAAGGGCAGGGAGATAATCAGCGGTGACAGCATCATCATCCCCATCGCCATCAGGACGCTGGCGACGATCAGGTCGATCACCAGAAAGGGAATGTAGATCATAAAGCCGATTTGAAACGCCGTTTTCAGTTCGCTGAGCACATAAGCGGGTATGATAACGCTCAGATCCTGTTCCTCCGGTGGCCCCTCCACTTTGGCAATGGTCATGATCTGCTCCATCGCCGTCCTACTGGTTTGCGCCAGCATAAAGCGCTTCAGGGGCTGTGACCCCTTCGCCAACGCCTCTTTCAGCGTCATCTGCTCATTCTGATAGGGGGTGACGGCGGTTTGATAAATCTCAGTCCAGACGGGGCGCATCACCAGCATGGTTAACGCCAGGGCGATACCGGTTAAAATCTTATTGGGTGGACTCTGCTGCAGGCCGAGTGCCTGACGCAGAATCGCCAGCACGATAATAAACCGGGTGAAACAGGTGGTCATTAACACCAGCAACGGCAACAGACTGAGCAGGGTCATCAGGATCAACACTTCGATCTTGATATTGTAATCCTGCCCGGTGGCGGTATTGCTGGTGCTAAACAGCGTCAACCCCTGCTCCTGCGCCAGCAGCGCGGGGGCAAACAGCAACCCGCCTGCGAGCAGTAACAGGGAGAGTGGACGCCGGTATGTTGTCATCATCCGCGCCATGGAGCCAGCACTGTGGGTCATAATGCCAGTTCGCTTAGATCTTTATTGCTGAACTCGATGATGCGCAGGCCATACTTTTCGTTGATCACAACGACTTCCGCTTTACCGAACAGAATCCCGTTGACCTTGATATCCAGAGGTTCGCCCGCCATTTTATCCAGCTCAATGATCGAATCATTGTTGATGGACATCAGCTCAGCCAGCGAAATCTCAACGGAAGCGACTTCCAGACTCAGTTGTACCGGAATGCGGCTAAATAGCGACATTTTGCGCTTTTT
>JBOFSC010000003.1:0-3261 GCA_051651345.1 Enterobacteriaceae bacterium | reverse complement strand
TTTTTGCGACTCATGGTCAACGAGCTCATCCCAGGCGAGATCAGAAAAGTATGTTGCTATCGTTAGGTCTTAGTATTTACCCTGTAATGAATTAAAGGTACATCAATGTGTTATGAGCTTAAGTACCTACATATGATGTCAGGATAGCTGACAAGATCATTATCATTCTCATTTTCATCATGGTTTATCTCCTTATTAACAGCTTTGGTTGAATATTATTATTTTTACTCTGCTGAAGTATATCCTGTGGCTCATTTATTTTTTCACATCCCAGGCATCCGAAAAAGGGACGCCCATACTGCTCGCGTAGTAAGCCAGTGCAGTGGCTTCGGCGACCCTGGGGATCCACTCCGGCTTGAGGCAACTGGTGGTGATGCGGATATACTGCCCAACCGTTTCACCACAGCTACTACAGGGCATAGCTATGATACCTCGAGCTGCCAGAGTCACCAACGCATGTTGCTCTGATGGTACCTCCAGCCACACACTCATTCCTTCCTGCCCGTCAATTTTAATTCCCCTCTCCCATAGTATTCCCGTCAATGCTTGTCTGCGCCGGATATACACCTGTCGGGCATCAGCTATCTGCTTTTGGATCTGACCATCTCGCAACATCCATGCCAATGCACCCTGCAATATCCTGCTATTCCAGACACAGCGGAAATTACGAAATGCATGTACCCTCTTGAGCAGCACATCGGGACCGGAGAGAATGGCCAGCCGTAAGTCCGGCCCATAAGCGTTGGCATAGGAAACAATATGGACGGTCCGTTCGGGATAATCACACCCCATGCTGACAAACTCAGCACCAGACAACCTCTCCATTGTGTCATGTTCAATGATCAGTGCTGTGCTTTTACGCAGCACTCTGACCAGATCTCCCTTTCTTGCTTCGCTGACAGTGTAGCTGGTGATTGAATTGGTTCTCGGCTGGTAGATAAAGGCGGACGGATTGCGGCATAAAGCCTGTTCCAGAGAGTCAGGTATCGGGCCCTGATTATCACATAATACCGGAACTATCGTTACGTTAAAGTAATCCAGCATATCCAGCACCAGGGAAGGCGTTGGCACAGCGACAGCAATCACTGAACCGGATAATAACATTGTCTCAAGGATGGAGTTTAACCCGTCAAAAGCCCCTTCCGTGGTTAACATACTTTCTGCCGGGTAGGGCCAGTGGATACGCGCCTGCTTCTCCAGCTCAGGTAAAATAGCAATCCTCTGATAACTGTTAAGTTCCGCTATCTCGGTTCCTTCTGCAATAGCCTGTTTTAAATCCGGCAACAGGAGAGGATCGGAGGTCACCCAGGCCAGATCCAGCATACTGATACCGGAAAAGTTACCCAACTGCTCCGTGCGCTCAGGTGCAGGCCCGGAAATGCCACTGATCCAGACACCCTGACTACGTCCTCCACGGAGCATACGCTGCTTACGCAATATTCCCCAGGACATCGAAATGGAAGCTGGACTTACCCCAAGCTGCTCTGCCAACTCTCTGACGGGAGGTAAATAGCTGCCCGGGGCAATTTCACCTGAGTGAACCAACTCTGAGACCTTTAATGCGATTCCTCTGCTGGAATAATCTGTAATTCTGGAGGCCAGCCAGCGGCAATCTATATGCACAGCCTGTTTTTTTATACTCATCTTGTCTTGTTTCATCACATTCTTGTTCAATAGCAAGATGCTCTTGTACATCCTGTAGTTTATCGATACTCTCATACCATACAAAAGAATGCAGTAAATGCCAACACCAGGAAAATGGCTTCTTTTATGAAGCCTACTGCAGTACCCCCATTCTGTTTAACCAGGATGGGGGTTTTTTATACCCACCTCAGCGCATAACAATAACTTATATTATATAATCAATTGGATACCAGCATTTGCTTAAACCTCTCTTGACCTCAACTTTGGTTGAGGTTCTATAACTATCATCTCACCATCTCTTTAGTGATCAATCTACGCTTATTCACCTGAATAACTGGCTAAAAAAGAGGGAGAGAATATGCCTGCACTGCTCGATAAGTTAACCGGTTCCTGTGCCTGGAATCTGCTGGCGCGCATCCTGCTTACCCTGATGTTCTGGAGCAGCGGCCTGGCTAAACTATTTGATTTTAATGCCAATGTACTTATGATGGAGAGCTTTGGCCTCTCACCAGGCTGGCTGTTTAACACTCTGGTACTTCTGCTACAAATCGTGGCATCTGTAATGATCATCGCCAATCGTGGTGTCTGGCTGGCCTGCGCGGCGCTGGTGCTGTTTTCCATTGCCGCCACCTATATTGGTCATCCGTTCTGGAAAAAAGAGGGGATCGAAGCTTTTTATGACATGCTGGTGATGCTGGGTAACTTCTCGGTTATTGGCGGGTTGATGCTCCTGTCCACGCTAAGCCGCTATCGTTGAGTACAACTAAAGGTCACATAATGCCTGACAGTAAAAAGAGTCATTTTAATCGCCCGTTAAGCGTCGGCGAGGTGGCCGCCCGCAGTGGTGTCCCTGTCTCCACCGTGCATTTTTATGAAAACAAAGGCTTGATCAGCAGCAGCCGTACTTTGGGCAATCAGCGTCGTTTTCCTGGCGTCGTATTGCGCTATATTGCCATTATTAAAGTCGCGCAACGGGCAGGCATACCGCTGGAGGAGATTGGTGAAGCTCTGGCGCAGTTCCCGCCTAACAGCCCCCTGACTAAAGAACAGTGGCAACACCTTTCCGCCCAGTGGTGCCATAAGCTTGAACAACGTATCACTTTACTGACTCGCCTGCGCGATGAGTTGGGCAGTTGTATCGGTTGCGGTTGTCTTAGCCTTCAGGACTGCCCGTTGCGTAACCCAGAGGATCAACTGGGCGAACAAGGAGCAGGGGCGCGAATTTTAGAGCGGCCACCCTCTTCCTGAGTTCCACCGGCTGATTGCCAGTATCAGCAACTCTTTTGTTTGTTATTCCTGCTGGCCCGGCAGCAACCAGGCGTTGAGATAGGTGGTCAGGCGGGTCTGCAGCGGTAGTGGCGACAGCTTACCGTCAGACAGAGGCACCGGCGCAACAGATAGATATCGATGCTCTGTATGCGGCGGCTGACCAGGCTGGTCCTGATTCAGTGTTGGGTTTTGTTGGCCTGCACCACCCTTTTACGGTCTATGAACCAGCGCCATGGGAGTACTAATTGCGAAGGAGTAACTGATAGACAAGCTACTGCAAAATAGCCACCCTAAGACGGTACATTTTATCTGTTGTACTTTCGTAGCAGAAGGGAGCACTGTGAATAG
>JBOFSC010000002.1:0-5121 GCA_051651345.1 Enterobacteriaceae bacterium | reverse complement strand
AACTCTCTCTGCATCAGGAGCTATTAGGCTACGCCTCGGATCTCCACTTTTTGCCCACGGCACTGCAACCCCACGGCAAATACTTAATGGAGCCAGATATGCAGGTGGCGACCCTCAATCATGCCATGTGGTTCCATCGCCCGTTCCGCGCTGATGAGTGGTTCCTCTATGCCATCGACACGCCATCTGCCTCCGGTGCCCGGGGCTTTGTGCGGGGACAATTCTACAACCGCAGCGGTGCCCTGATCGCCTCGACGGTGCAGGAAGGGGTGATCCGTCACCGGCCTGTGTAGCTTAACTTGACTAAATGTAATCGATCAATTACATTTAGACTATGACTTATACAGTGAAATACCTCGATGAATTCTCCGATTGGCTCAAAAACCTAAAGGATAGTCTAACCCGACAGCGCCTTATCAAAAGATTGAGAAAGGTTCAGTTGGGGAATTTAGGTGATGTAGAGCCGGTGGGATAGGGCGTGTTTGAAATGCGCGAACATTTTGGTCCTGGTTGGCGCATGTATTACATTCCGCATGGAGAGTCATTGATTGTAATGCTTGGTGGCGGTGACAAGTCTACACAGCAAGCCGATATTCGGCGAGCCATCACACTGGCAAAGTCCCTGGAGTATGACGATGACAAAGAAGATTAAGGTTACGGAACTGTCTGAGTTTGATGTGACCGAATATTTGACTAATGATGAAGAGATGGCTGCGTATTTGACAGCTATTCTCGAGGAAAATGATCCAGCGCTGTTGGCGACAGCACTGGGAGATATAGCCCGTGCGCGGGGAATGTCTCAGGTTGCCAAAGATTCAGGTATTACTCGGGAAGCTCTGTATAAAGCACTTCGACCTGGTAGTGAGCCTCGCTTTGAGACAATACGCCGTGTATGCGAAGCTTTAGGCGTACGGTTGGTCGCTCAACCGATATCTTCAGCGCACTGACATAATAGCTAAGGCATCTTATCCAGCCGCGACGCGGTCAGTTGTAACTGATACAACTGCGCATATCTCCCCTCCTGCGCCAACAGGCTCTGATGGGTGCCCTGTTCCACAATGCGTCCACGATGCAGCACCATAATCTGATCCGCTTCCACTACAGTTGACAGGCGGTGCGCAATTACCACCAGGGTACTCTTTTGCCGCAGCAGGCGCAGGGCCTGGCTGATGGCCCGCTCAGTGCCGGAATCGATATGGGCGGTGGCCTCATCCAGAATCAGGATCGGTGTGGGCTGAATCAATGCTCGCGCCAGAGCCAGTAACTGCTTCTGCCCGACGGACAACTGGCTCCCCTGGCTGTTGAGCGGCGTGGCTAACCCTTGCGGCAGAGTGCGCACCAGATCCGCCAGACCGACACTCTCCAGTGCCTGCCACAGAGCCTGCTCATCCATATCACGACCCAGGGCAATATTGGCATACACCGTATCCGCCAACAGGGCGGGTTCCTGCTGCACCAGGGCAATACTCTGTCGAAGTGCTGCATGACTCAACGAAAGCAGATCCCGCCCATCCAGCAGAATACGGCCACTGGAGGGGGGATAGTACCCCATCAGCAGACTGGCGAGGGTGCTTTTACCACTGCCGGTATGCCCTACCAGAGCGATAAAGTTTTTGCCGGGGATCTGCAAATTGATATCGTGCAATATCGCCCGAGTCGGCTGATAGGCAAAATTCAGCTGCTGAATATCGATGCTTCCTGCCTGGAGCGGCTGACTCTCCTCGCCATACTGTTGCTGTGGTGCATCCAGCAGTTCAAAAATCCGCTCCCCGGCCACAATCGCCTGCTGCACAAAGGAGAGCTGGGTGGTTAACTCATTGAGCGGTTCGCTGATTCGTCCCAGATAAGAGATAAAGGCATAGAGCACCCCGACACTGATTCCGGCAGCGGGAGAGAAACCAAACAGCAGTAACACACCACAGAGTATCAGTGCCAGCAGCAGGCTTAACATGGGCCGTAAAAAGAATCCCTGTAGCTTCAATGTGCGCATTTTAGCCTGATACAGCGACTGACTGGCCTGTCCCACCCGTTCCCGGAACAGATTCTGTTGACGAAACTGCTGGATCACCGCCATACCGCTGATGGTTTCATTAAACCCATGGTTAATCTCCGCCAGCAGGCTACGCTCCTGACGCACTACCGGGGTACTGTAGTAACTGTACACAAAGGTTACCAGCAGCAGAGCCGGTAAAATCAGCAACACAATCAGTGCCATGCGCCACTCCAGCAGAAACATCGCCAGCAGCATGGTGCTGATCAGGGCGGCGCTGCGCAGCACCGTGGCAATCACCCGCACATAGAGATCATGAATCGCTTCGCTGTCATTGCTGATCCGTGAAATAAACTGACCGATAGGCTCGGTGTCGAAGCGGCTCAGGGGCAGTTTCAGCACGCAATTGATGGTATCCCCGCGCAACTGCTGTACCACGTTAAAGGCCGTTTTACTGAAAGAGAGCCGCTGAAAATAGTAGAGGGCCGCAGCAATCATTTGCAGCAACAGATAAATCAGGATAATCGCCACTACCTTTGACCAGGGCAGGGCAGGTGGGGTGAGCAGTTTATCGATCAGATAACTGAGTAGCAGAGGGCCGGTGACCTCGGCCGCCGCCGCCAGCCACAGCATAATGCCTCCCTGCCACAGAGCGCGTCGATAGGCGGTAGCATAATTGAGCAGGCGCGCCAATACCGGCCATAATCTCGCCAGATCATTCATCGGCATTCTCCGACAACTCATCGGCATCCAGAGCCGCAGTTAACTGTTGATAGCGATACATTTCGCCGTACCAGCCTGCTTGCGCCATTAGCTGTGAATGGTCGCCGCGCTGGATAATATTGCCCTGATGCAGTACCAGGATTTCATTGGCTTCACTGAGGGCGGAGAGGCGATGGGCACACAGAATCACGGTACGGTTCGCCCCCCATTGCCGCAGATTATGCAGAATATGGAACTCGGTACGGCTATCCACCGCCGACAGGGCATCATCCAGCAACAGGATCTCCGCATCCATCAGCAGGGCACGGGCGATAGCGATCCGCTGCTTCTGCCCGCCGGAGAGCATCACACCCCGCTCGCCAATCTCTGTTTCATACCCTTGCGGCAGACGCATAATATCATCATGAACACAGGCCAGTTGCGCCGCCTGCTCAATTTGCGCCTGAGTGGCATTGGGGTGACCGAGCATAATATTGCTGAGCACCGAATCGGAAAACAGAAACGGGTTCTGATTCACCACCGCGAGCCGTTTACGCCAGCTATCCAGTTGTACCGTGCTTAGGGGCAGATCATGATAGCGAATATCCCCCTCGCAAATATCAAACTGCCTCTGCAATAACGCCAGCAGAGTGCTTTTACCCGACCCCGTGGCCCCGCAGATCCCCAGCATCTGTCCGGGCTGTACCTGAAAGTGGATATGGCGTAACACATCCTGCGCCTGCTGCGGATAGCGAAAACGCTGCACCGCTACGGCCAGGGTGGCCCGACCCGCAGGTAGAGGATGTTCTCCATCTTTCAGGGCAGGGGAGAGGCCGAGCAAGGAGGCGATACGGCTATAGGCCGCACTGCCACGCTCGACGATATTCAGCATCCAGGCCATAGCCAGAACCGGCCAAACCAACAATCCCAGATACATCATAAAACTGGTCAGTTCCCCTAATGTCAGGCGCTGCTGCATCACCAGCCAGCAGCCACCGGCAACAGCCAACAGATTGGAGAGGGCGACGGTGAGGTAGATGGTGGGCGTATAGAGCACATCAATTTTCGCCACAGCGATATTCAGCCCGGTATTATGGGCCGCGATCTGTTGCACCTGTTCACTTTGCCGCTCCTCAAGGCCGAAGGCTTTGATCATCCGGATTGAGAGCAGACTCTCCTGAATCGCATTGTTTAGCTGGGAAAATCCCCCCTGAGCCGCCTTAAAGCGCTGATAGAGCAGGTCACCATAATATTTAATTAACAACATCATCAGCGGCATCGGCAGCAGTGCCAGCAGGGTCAACTGCCAACTGATCTGCAGACTCATAATCAGCAGGATAGGAATACCGTTCACCAGTGAATCGGCCAGCATCATCACGCCCTCACCAGCGGCCAGTACCACCCGATCCACATCGTTGGTGGCACGGGCCATTAAATCGCCGGTGCGGTATTGCTGAAAAAAGTAGGGAGATTGTCGACTTAACTGACAGTAGAGGTCATCGCGCAAACGTACCGCCAGCCGATTAGAGGCACCAAACAGCATGATACGCCACAGACAGCGCATCAGATAAATCACCAGAGAGATCAGCGCAATAGCCCCCACTAATAGCAGAGCCTGGCGGGTACTCAGGGGCGCAGCACTGGCCTGGTCAACCAGAACGCCAACCAGTTGCGGTGGCAGCAGTTGCAGCAGTGCAATCCCCAGAATCAGCGCTATGGTAGCTGAGTAGCGCCGCCATTCCTGACGGAAATACCAGCCTAACTGTATAAATAGACCCACGCGATGTTATTTCCCTGGCAAGTGAAGGTATCGTTTTCCCCTGGCAACGGGAAAACTTCGGACTGTTAACGGTCAGAAAAGGGGTAACTCAGTCGTATATTTAATATTTTCCATCACAAAGCTTGACGTTACATCGCTGAGCCCCGGCACAGATGTTACCAGTGTTTTATAAAAAGTATCATAGCATTTCATATCCTTTACATGCACCTGCAGCAGATAGTCATACTCCCCCGCCATACGGTGGCACGCCAGTACCTGCGGCATCTGTTCTATCTGCTCGACAAAGCGCTGATACCACTCGCTGCTATGGTGACTGGTTTTTAGCATCACAAAGGCCGTCAGAGCCAGCCCCAGCTTTTCACCATCCAGCAGGGCCACCCGCTTGCGAATATAGCCCTCATCCTCCAGCCGCTTCAGACGCTTCCAGCAGGGTGTGGAGGTCAGATTGACACTTTCCGCCAGGGTTTGCAGGGAGTGTGTACAATCCTGTTGCAGCATAAAGAGCAGTTTTTTATCTGTTTTATCCAACATATCGGCTCAGAAAAAGGAGATTTTGCCTCTATTTTATACCAGGTCGGGGTAATATACCCGCTTAACATCGCTTAATTTGGGGCCAGGCATAATTAACTGAGATCATAAGCCACTTGCC
>JBOFSC010000001.1:0-5497 GCA_051651345.1 Enterobacteriaceae bacterium | reverse complement strand
TCGGATAATGTCAGGATTTTTGAGCTGATGACCCGATTTGCGGTGATGACAGAACAGGAAGCGCAGGCCCTGACGGCAGCCTATATCACTATGCGCGACAGCGTTCACCGTCTGGCACTGCAACAACTCTCCAGCCATGTGGAATCGTCCCTGTTTATAGAGGAACGTCAACAGGTTAAAGCCAGCTGGCAGCACTGGTTGGAGGATAAGCAGGAAATATCTGGCTGAACGAATATAGTTTATAGACAACCTGAACGTATCGAGGCCCATCATGAATCAAGACACACTACATATTGTGACCCTGCTTGGTAGTCTGCGCCAGGGTTCTTACAACGGGATGATCGCCCGGGCTCTGCCAGAGCTGGCACCGGTAGAGATGGAGATAAAGGCGCTGCCTTCGATTGCTACGATTCCGCTCTATAATGCCGATTTACAGCAGCAAGGGATGCCGGAAGAGGTGACCGAGCTGGCGCTGCAAATCCGTCAGGCTGATGGAGTGATTATTGTAACGCCGGAGTATAACTACTCGGTCCCCGGAGCCCTGAAAAATGCTATCGACTGGTTATCGCGTGTCGAGAATCAACCTTTTGCCAATAAACCGGTGGCGCTGCAAACCTGCTCTATGGGGCCGATTGGCGGGGCCCGTTGTCAGTATCATCTCAGACAGATAATGGTATTTCTGAATGCCCATGTGTTGAACAAGCCGGAGTTTATGTGCGGTGTGGTGCAAAACAGGGTGGATGAGCAGCGCCAGGAGTTAACCGATGTGGCGACCCGCAATCTGCTGGTGCAGCAATTGGATGCATTTGCGGAGTATATTCGCCGCATCGGTTAGTTAGACTCAGAAGTGAATGGTGGCTTGTGATACCGGTCAAGTAGATACAAGCCTGATATACCGCACGACATTGTCACGAACATAAATGTCAGCAGCAGGAAAGAGATGTACTCGGTTGTAACATGTTGTGATATGTCGTGTAAAATCCACGTGAGCATGCCGTACAGACTGACACCAATTGAGACAAAATATTGCTGAGTGATGGACTGCATTGTTGAAGCGCTGGCAATAAGATCTTGCGGCATATCAATCAGCATAATGGCATTCATAGCAGTCGCCTGACACGAACAGATGGTACCGTACAAAATGGTAATCAGGCAGAGCTGCCAATAACTATGGCTATAGACAGGTATCATATAGGCAACAATAGAAAACAGGCACAGTACACTAAAAAAATAATTTGCCCGGACGATACCTATACGGTCAATAAATGTATTAACAAAAAATTTTGCTACGCAGGCAGAGAGTGCAAGAAGAAGCAGGGCAACACCACTACGTATAATGCCATGATCGGTAGTTTGCTCAACAAGGAATATAATCAGAAATGGCATACCACCGAGCAGGATGCGACAAAAAAAATTAATTACGATCCCTCTCTGATAGTTTCTCTGCGAGAAAATGTTAAAATCAATAATACGAGCATGCTCATTTTTCATAAATAAAATAAAATAAATTAAAAATAAAACAAATCCAGTTGCTATTAAGGATAAAGCGTGCCAGCGTGATAAGTAGTCAGAAGAAATTGTCGCTAAACCAAATGTGGCACAGCATAATCCACCAGACAAAAGGATAAAACCTGGCCAGTCAAAATTTATTTTTCTTTGTTGGTGATAAACAGTCATATCAAATTTGTATAAAAACAGTAGCGTAATGATAATAAAAGGAATGTTAATCATAAAAGCCAATCGCCAGGAAATCCACTTCGTCAGTAATGCCCCCAAAAAAGGCCCTAATGCCATTCCTATCAAACCGGGAATGTTAATAAAGCTGTTTATTTTTATAATATCTATAGGTTTTTTATTTTCATAAAGCAGTATTGAGAGCAGAGGATAAGGAATTGATATGGATATTCCTTGCATAAATCGGGAAAAAGAAAACGTTGCTACATTGTTGGCAAGTACACAGCTAATAGAGGTACAGGCAAACAGGACCATAGCGGTGGCCAATATCACTTTTGGATTAAAGCGTTGCCGGATAAAACCAATGGTGGGTACAAGCACACAGGTGCCGAGCAGATAGTAGGCTACAGAATACAAGGCTTGTGTATAAGTGACGTGAAACTCGGTTGCGATTTTTGTTAGTGCAGTATGAGTAATGGTTGTATCCAATAACTCAATAAATAGCATGACTGCAGTGATATAAAGCAGACAATTTTTCTGATATCGGATCATAGAGTCAATTTGATATAGAGTAAGGCGCAGCCAAATGTATTTGTTGAGATTTTTGACTAAAAATTAGCAATTGTCGGGACCGTTGTTGAATAGAAATTCTGAACCCAACCCCTTTGAGAGAGCAGTCTGATATATATAATTGGCAAAAACAGCATCATGGGAAGCTAATCCTACTGGGCTAAAGTAGATATTTTCTTGTTCAGAGTCTCTACCGTGCTTTTCACCACATAAGATAGGTGCAATTAACTCTATATTATTATCTTTGATCCAGCCATTCTGCCAGGCATGCACATGTGGTGTATCTCCTCTTGCTTTGGTACATTCCCAGTCATCAACAATAATGCGGTCCATCTGTAAAAGTGACTCAGGAGCACAGTCGATTAACCCCATGTTAAAAAAGGTGCACCCCTTCTTTAATGCAATATCTTTGGGAATAACAGGCGCATTTAGATTAGGTATGCAGCCTATGATAAAATCAGCATAGGGTACCATTTCATCAATCGACTCTACTGCTATTGCATCAAGCCCTAAAGAATGACGAAAGAATTGAGCGGTGGTAAATTTGCTTGTACCACGGGAATAAACATGGATTTTTGACTGTTTGAGCATGTCTGACAGATAGTCTACCATTAGTTGCATAGTAATTCCGGCACCAATCAATATAACGTTAGCAGGTTTTTGGGATAGTAGAACACTCGCACCTAAAGTAGCGACGGCTGCAGTGCGGATGGTTGTAATCAAGCTGGCATCCATAATGCATTTTATACGTTTTGTATTTTCATCAAAAAGAGTAAGAATGGCACTGGCGCTGGGTAATCCAATTGAAAGATTATGTTCATTAGCGCCGAATAGTTTGATGGAGTGAATTGTTTCATTATCGCTGCCTACTATGCAAGGCATTATATTAACATATCCATTATGACTATTTTCAGATAAAGTGATTTTTTTAGGAAATATCCCCCGTTTTTGATATGCTGATATAAAACTCTCTTTAACCAATCTCATCGCTGTTTCTTTATCATCATTAATACCAGATTCAATAATATCTTGTTCTGAAAGGAGATAAGTTGTATTGTATTTTTTCATGATGATTTGGCTCTATGATTTTGATTTAATTGAAAACTTAATTATTATTCCCTGTTAGTATACCGTGATGAGTTACGATGTCTACAAACAAATTGCTATATATATTCATTGCATATTCCAGAATGAAATATAACATTAGAGTTTTAAATCCATTCACTTTGATACATCACCAGGTGTCAATAACGACTGGGTTCCCCCGCCGGCCGGGTTTTAAAGCGGCGATGCAACCACATATACTGTTCCGGCACCAGCAAAATTTGTTGTTCTATCACCTGGTTAATCCGTGTGGCAGCGGCAATGGCATCGTCTGTAGGTAAATCGGTGACCATGGGCTGGATCAGTAACGTGTAACCACTGCTGTCCGCATGACGGTAAGGAACAAAAGGGATCAGCGCGGGTTGCGCCATACGGGCCAGAATCAGCGTGCCATTGGTGGTGGCGGCCTGTTTTACGGCAAAGAAGGGGGCGAATACGCTGTTGCGCGGACCATAATCATGGTCGGGGGCGTACCAGACAATTTCCCCGGCTTTCAGCGCTTTGATCATCCCTTTGACATCACGGCGATCCAGCATGTATTTGTTGGATCGTAAACGTCCCCAGGTTTGCAGCCAGTCCATCAGCTTATTATCGTTGGGTCGATAGACGCCGACACCGGGATTTTGAATACCAAAGATGCGCGCTCCCAGCTCCAGGGTCAGAAAGTGCATGCCGATAATCAGCACGCCGCGACCATTCTGGCGTGCCTCAGTCATATGCTCCATACCCTGCACGTTAAACCATTTACGCACCCGCCAGTTGGGCCAGAACCAAGCCATTCCGGTCTCCAGTACCCCCATTCCGGTGCTGGCAAAGTTATTTAGCAATAATGTTTCCCGCTCTTGTTCTGACATCTCAGGAAAACAGAGTTGCAGATTGCGTCTGGCGATAGCGACCCGTTTTTTCATCAACGGCATGGCACAGCGACCCAGCCAGAGGCCAAAATGGCGTAACAAAGGGTAGGGCAATTGCACTATCAAATAGAGTACCGCAATGCCCGCCCACAGCAGCCAGTAACGCGGGTGCAGCAGCGACAGAGTGAACTCGGGATAAACATGTTGTTTTGCCATAGATTTTTCAGATTATTTTGCCAGCAGGAAGAACAAACACCGGGGTAGTCTACGAGATAGTGTAAACGATGTGATAAGATCAACGCAAAGTACAAATCTGCTGCTGAGTTGGAGCTTGTCATGAAAATCAAATTGCCCGATTTCCGTCGTGCCAGAGTGTTAGTGCTGGGAGATGTCATGTTGGATCGTTACTGGTATGGCCCTACCAGCCGTATTTCGCCAGAGGCACCGGTACCGGTGGTTAAGATCAATCAGACCGAGGAGCGTCCCGGCGGGGCGGCTAACGTGGCGCTGAATATTGCTTCTCTGGGGGCGGAAAGCTGTTTGATTGGGCTGACGGGAGCGGATGAAGCGGCGAATGCCCTGTGTAATAAGTTATCTCACAGCGCGGTGCGTTGTGATTTTGTCACTGTGGAGAGCCACCCGACGATCACTAAACTGCGGGTGCTGGCACGTAACCAGCAGCTGTTGCGCCTCGATTTTGAGGAAGGTTTTCAAAATATCGATCCGCTGCCGATGCTGGAGCGGATGGGAGCTAACCTGGCGGGCGTGGGTGCTGTGGTGCTGTCCGACTATGGTAAAGGTGCGCTCAGTGCTGTCCAGAAAATGATCCAACAAGGCCGTGAAGCTGGCGTGCCGGTGCTTATCGATCCCAAAGGGACTGACTTTGAGCGTTATCGCGGCGCCACGTTATTGACCCCCAATATGTCAGAGTTTGAAGCCGTGGTGGGCAGTTGTGCTGATGAGAGTGAGGTTGAGCTGCGTGGTGTGGCTCTGCTGGCTAAGCTGGAGCTGGATGCTCTGCTGATTACGCGTTCGGAGCGGGGGATGACGCTACTGCGGGCGGGTTTACCGCCCCTGACACTACCTGCACTGGCCCAGGAAGTTTATGATGTTACCGGTGCCGGGGATACGGTGATTGGTGTCCTGGCTGCAGCCCTGTCCGCAGGTAACACTCTTGAAGAGTCCTGCTATCTGGCTAATGCGGCAGCGGGTGTGGTGGTGGGTAAGCTGGGCACCTCCACTGTCTCTCTGGTTGAGCTGGAAAATGCCATCCGGGGCCGGGCGCATAGCGGCTT